>DATNCU010000578.1:0-3263 GCA_035607145.1 Thermoanaerobaculia bacterium | reverse complement strand
AGATGAGCACGGCTCGCGCCCTGCGCCATTGCGCAGTCGCCTGCGCTGCGGCCCTGCTCCTCGCCGGCGCGGCTTCGAAGCCGCCGGCAGCCGACGGCGCCTGCCCGTGCTCGCTCGCGCCGGTGCTGCCGGTGGCGCTCCACGCCTTGGACGCGGGCGGCGACTGGGTGCTGACCTTCCTCACCCCGCCCTGCCCGCCGCTCGTCGAGATCCGCGTCTCGATCGACGGCGACAAGCCGATCTCGCTCGGCCACGAGGACGAGAAAGACCCGCTCACCCACCGACCGGCCGGCCAGCACGTGCTGGTCATCCCCTGGCGGCAGCTCGCCGCGGGCAAGATCGCGCCGAACGACGAGCACAAGCTGGCGGTGCAGCTCGTCCGCCCCGGCGGCCGCATCGACGGCCCCTACAGCCTGCCCTTCTCGCCACGCAAGGAACGCATCGCCGACCTCAAGCGCTGGATCGAGCAGAGCCCGCGCACCTGGATCTCCTTCGCCGAGCACGGCTCGGTCTACACCTGGCTCGGCTTCGGCGGGCTCTTCGACGCCAGCGACTCGCTGCGCGAGGTGCGCTACTCGGTCAACGACTGCTCGCTGCGCCACCGCCTCACCTTCTCGGTAGACGGCGAGGGCACGGCCGACTTCCGCGGCCAACCCGACGACCTCACCTCCGGCCGCCCCTTCCTGAGCCTGCCGCGCGAGACGACGAGCTCCGCCTGCATCCAGGTCGTCTTCGCCGACGGCACGAAGTCGGACGTGCTCGAGCTCCGCCGCGATCCTACGGCGGAGCCGCATTAATCGCCTCAGCCGCCGCCGAGCGCGTGGGTGACGATCGAGGTGGTCGAGGCGGGCTCGCAGCCGGTGAACTCGGCGACCACGTGCTGGAAGCGCTGCCAGGCGGGCTCGTGCTCGAGCAGGACGTGGTTGCGCGACTCGAGCTCGACGAAGCGGGCGCCGGGGATGCCGGCGGCGATGCGGCGGCCCTCGGCGACGGGGCAGACGACGTCGCCGCGGCTGTGCAGCACCAGCGTCGGCACCTTCACCTGCGGCAGCAGCGCCGCGACGTCGATGACGCCGCGCGACTCGAGCAGCGCGGCGGCCATCGCCGGCGAGGCGCTCCGGCGGCAGAGCTCGTTGAACCATTCGATCTGCTCGCGCGTGGCCTCGGGCGCGAAGCGCATGGTGAACGCCTGGAGGTAGGCGGGATGGTCGCTGCCCCAACCCAGCCGGATCAGTGCGGTGAGCGCCCGGTACTCGCGTTGCGCCAGCCGGCTGCCACGCGCCGCCCAGCCCTTGGCGTAGCCGCCGTAGATCAGCAGGTGCGACACCTGCTCCGGGTGGCGGACGGCGTAGTCGATGGCGACCGAGGCGCCCTGCGACATGCCGAGCAACACGAACGGCTCGCTCGGCGCGGCGGCGGCGACGACCTGCTCGAAGTCGGCCACCCGCCGCGGAAAGGTGAGGTCTTTGACCTCCCGGTCGGTCATGCCGCAGCCGCGCTCGTCGTAGCGCACGAAGCGAAAGCGCTCCGCGAAGAAGCGCAGCCAGTGGCGCCAGAACCGGCTCTCCCACTCGTACTCGAGGTGGCTGAGCCAGTTCGAGGCTTTGACCAACAGCGGGCCCTTGCCCACCTCGGCCCAGGCGAGCTGCACGCCGTCGGAGGTGCGCAGGTAGCGGATCTGCTGCTCGAGCCGCAGCGGCGGGATCGGCACCGCCGGCTGGGTCGAGCCGCCGCGCAGGTCGGCCAGCAGCTCCGGCATCGAGGCGTAGCGGTCGGCCGGCTGCTTGGCGAGAGCGCGGTCGACGACGGCGGGCAGCCGCGCCGGCATGCCGGGGGTCGACTCGACGGGGAGGTGCGGCTCGTAGAGGACCGCGGTCATGCGGTCGGCCCACGACGCGCCGGGAAACGGCGTACGGCCGGTGGCCATCTCGTAGAGCAGCACGCCGAAGGAGAAGATGTCGCTGCGCCGGTCGGTGTGCGCGCCCGCGGCCTGCTCGGGCGACATCGAGCCCGGCGTGCCGAGGATGGTGCCGGCCGCCGTCGCCGCGGTCGCCGCGGTCGCCGCAGCGGAATCGATCTCCAGCCGCTTGGCGATGCCGAAGTCGAGCACCTTGGCGAGCCCCTGCGGGGTGACCATGACGTTCGCGGCCTTGACGTCGCGGTGGATGATGCCGCGCTCGTGGGCAGCGGCCAGCGCCTCCCCCACCTGCAGGGCGAGCGACATCAGTATGTCGGGCGGCAGCGGCTGGCCGCCGATCAAGTCCTTGAGCGTGCGACCGGCGACGTGCTGCATGACGATGAAGGGCCGTCCCTCGTGCTCGCCCACTTCGTGGATGGTGCAGACGTTGGGATGGTCGAGCAGCGCGGCGACCCGCGCCTCTTCGAGGAAGCGCGCCTGCCAGCGGCGGTCGGCGCCGAGCGCCGGATCGAGCAGCTTGACGGCGACGTGGCGCCCAAGCCGGTGGTCGCGCGCCAGGTAGACCTCGCCCATGCCGCCGGCGCCGAGACGGCGCTCGAGGCGATAGGGACCGAGCTCGTTGCCCTCCAGCGACTCCACGGCCTCGGCCCCGTCCTCGACGAGGAGCGGAGCCCACTCTTCGAGGGCGTTGTGCTCGAGCGGCGCGTCGTTGCCTTCTGCAGCGATGATGAGTTTCTCCACTTCGGCGCGCAGCTCGCCATCGCCGGCGCAAACTTCGTCCAGCCACGGCGAGCGCGCCTCGTCGGCTAGCGACAGCGCCTCATGGAAGACGCCTTCCACCCGGTGCCACCGCTCGGCATTCATGCGCCGGCGATCGCGGAGCGCAGCCAGGCGCGCGCCGCGCTCCACTCGCGCTCCACCGTAGCGCCCGAGATGTCGAGGGCCGCGGCGGTCTCGTCGTTGGTGAGGCCGCCGAAGTACTTGAGCTCGACGACCTGCGCCTTGCGCGCGTCGAAGCCGGCGAGGCGGGTCAGTGCCTCGTCGAGCACCACCAGCTCACCGGCGCGCGCGCCGACCAGATCGGCCGCGGCATCGAGGGCGAGCGCCGCGCCGCCGCCATCGCGCTTGGCGGCCGAGCGCGCCCGTGCCCGCTCGATGAGGATGCGCCGCATCGCCTGCGCCGCAAGGGCGAGGAAGTGCGAGCGGTCGCGCGCCCGCACGCGGCGGTAGTCGACGAGCCGCAGGTACGCCTCGTTGACGAGGGCGGTCGTCTGCAGGCTGTGCCCGCCGCGCTCACCGCGCATGCGGGCGTGCGCGAGGCGCTTGAGCTCGGCGTAGACGAGCG
>DATNCU010000570.1:0-2127 GCA_035607145.1 Thermoanaerobaculia bacterium | reverse complement strand
AATGACCGCCACCGGCCGCGAGGCCGGCACAGAATTCGGCTTACGGGACTCTCCGGTCCCCCCCGCGGGCGAAGCCCGCTGCCACCCCCCGCCCGACCCCCTCCCTTGGTTGGTCTGCCACCTCTCTATCCCCAACCCCTTTCTCCCCTCGCCGGGGAGAAAGGGGCCCAGAAGCGGGGTCAAGGGCTAGTTGCGGTGCCAGTCGTTGAGGGACCAGTCGTAGTCGTCGTCGTCCATGTCGACCTCGCCCTTGGCGAACACGCGCGCCTTGTCCGGCGGCGCGTGGCGGCGCAGGAAGGCGAGCGCGCCGCCGGCCCGGTCGAAGTCCTTCTCGAACCAGTCGAAGATCTTGCTCACGTGCAGCGTCACGTCACGGTTGTGGGTGGTGACGCGCAGCCCAGGACCGGCGAGGAAGCGCCGCGCCTGGTCGTCGAGCTGGGCGTCGACGCGGGCGCCCTCGAACGCTTCGGTGCGCAGCGGCGGGCAGCTCTTCGCGGCGCAGTTGAGCGCGAAGTGGATGCGCGGGTCGTGGAAACCCTCGCGCACCTTCTCGTTCTCGATGCTGTCGAGTGAGATGGCGCCGGCGCCGAAGGGGACGTTCGGCTTCTTGAAGACGTTGAGGCGCACGACGGGGTCGGTGGAGATGTCGCGGATCGAGTCGACCGGGTAGTGGTCGACGACTATCGAAACGACGTTGACGTTGTAGAGGTTGAGCCAGTAGGCGAGCTGCTGGTTGCGGTCGAGCGCGGCGACGTCGACCTTGGCGAGCGACTGGCGGAGGCGTTGGAGCGCCGCCGTCTCGCGAGCTTTGAGGCCGCCATAGTCCATGCCGCGGGCGGGGTCGTAGTAGCCGGCGAGGAGGCGGTTCCACTCGGCGTAGTCGGGCTCGGCCGCGGCGGAGCGCGAGGAGATGGGGACGGCGATCGTCAGGGCAAGCAGCGCCAGGGTGGTGAGTGAGCGGCGCATCTCCACAGCCATTGTAGGCCGCCGCGGCGCACTACGGGGATGGGCATCCGCGAAAGTTCCCGAGACCGCCATCGCGTAGGCTCGGCGATCATGGCGTCGTCGTTGGGCCGGCGTGCGTTCAAGCCGCTCTACTGGCTGTATTACTCGGTGCTGTTCGGGCGGCGCTCTCCGGGGAGCGGGTGGCTGGCGCGGCGCGTGGCGGCGTGGGAAGGGGAAACGGGGCGCGGTGATGCGCCGGCCGCGAAGGGCGCGTGGGACGAGGGGTATCGCGCCGGGCTGTGGGCCTTCATGCGCGAGCTCGACGAGGCGGCGCGCTACGCGGTGATCGCCGCGTTCGTGCGGCGGTTGGCGCCGGGCGGCGCGGTGCTGGACGTCGGGTGCGGGGAAGGGTTGCTGGTGGACGAGCTGCGGCCGCACGGCTATCGGCGCTACCTCGGCATCGACGTGTCGGAGGCCGCGATCGCGCAGGCCGCCGGTCGCGCCGACGCTGCCACGGCGTTTGTAGCCGCGGACGCGGAAAGCGAGCCGCAGGCGGGTCCATGGGACGTCGTCGTGTTCAACGAGAGCGTCTACTACTTCCGCGATCCGGTGGCGACCGTGGCGCGCTACGAGAGCGTGCTGGCGGAAGGAGGCTCGTTCGTGGTGTCCACGTTCCGATCGCGGCGCGCGGAGGCCGTGGTGAAGGCGTTGCTGCGTCGCTGTCGCGAGGTGGAGGCGACGACGGTGAGCAACGCCAAGGGTCGATGGACCGTGCGCGTCCTCGCACCGCCCGTCAGCTGAGTCGCTGGTGGAAGCTCGCCGGCAGGCGGTGGTAATGGTGCCAGTAGACGGGTCGCCCGAGCCGCACCAACTCGGGCACGGTGACGAAGCGGTGGGTGGGTGAGAGGCGGGCGAGCAACGTCGCCAACGCTTCGCGCATGGGTTGGCGGTCGCGATAGCCGGGGTTCTCGGTGACGTAGAGGCTGTCGTGGAAGACGACGATGCTGCCGCGGCGAAGACGGCGCATCGTGCGCGCGACCAAGTGATCGGCAGGGTAGTCGCGCCAGTCTTCGGCGGCGACGTCCCAGCCGACGACCTCGAAGCCGGCGCGATGACTGTCGAGCAGCGAGGCGAGGTTCTGCTCGCCGAACGGCGGGCGAAACAGTGGCTCGCCATGCGGCG
>DATNCU010000563.1:0-2003 GCA_035607145.1 Thermoanaerobaculia bacterium | reverse complement strand
CCCGGCGCCCACCTCTTCGTCGCCGCTCGGCAGCGCGGAACGCACCATCACGATGAGGGGCTTGACCTCCTCCTCCCCCTTGCGGTCGTCGGCAGCGGCCGCCGGGGCGGCGAGCGCGGGAAGAGCGAGCAGCACCGCCTGCAGAGTGACAGCGCGAACGAACACGCGCTTGCGTTTCATCACGACCTCCTTGGAGACCGGCCTCACAGCGGTTTACCGAACCAGCGCATCGCGGCGGCGGCCAATCCGAACAGGTAGAACGCGCCGCCCCAGAGCAGCGACAGGCTGTGGCGGGCGCTCAGCCACTCGTAGCAGGTCGGCATCAGGCTGCGCCGGCTGGCGTCGACGCCGGTGCTGAGGCCGCGCACGCGGCCGTGGTACTTGAGCTCGATGGCATCGTCCTGCAGCCGCAGCGTGCGCAGCTCGCCTTGGGAGCGCTCGAACGCCAGCATCTCGCGTGGGCGCAGCTTGCGCTCCCGGTCGCCGAGCGACACGAAGTAGAGCGAGCCCGACTCGATGCTCGAGATGCGGCGGACGAGGGTGCGACCGGGATCGAGGAACTCCTCGACCTCGACCAACGCCAGGTCGTTGGCACCGAGCTGGGAGGCGAACCGGCGCCCGGCGGACCCGCCGGCGGCGGACGCCGCCAACGAGAGGTCGAGGTCGACCTCGTCCGTCCCCGATTGTAGGACAACGGTCTGCGGCGCCGCGAGGTCCAGCCGCCGGGCTGCCTGCCCCGCGGACTCCACTTGCACCGCGCCGAAAACGTCGACGCGCAGCTCCGCGGGTCGACCCTGGAGCGACAGTCGGCCGTCGGCCGGTGGTTCGGAGCGGCGCAGCCAGACGCGGTCGCCGGGCGCCAGGGTGATGTTCGCCAAGTCGATGCTGCCGCCGTTGGCTGCCGCGGGATCGACCGACAACCGCACCGCCGCCGCGTCGCCGGCGGTGGATTCATCGCCGCTGGCACCCGCCGGCAGCCGAACGCTGCGCAGGCCGGAGGCGCCGAGCGCCGCGAGCTGCATCGACTCGGCGAGCGTCTGCTCGCGGGGCGAGACGAAGCTCAGCTCGGAGACCTTGAGGTCGAGCTCGATCTCGGTCTCCGGGACGCGCGCGAAGAGCAGCACGCTCACCACCAGCAGCGTGGTGCCGAGCGCCACTGCGGCCGGCCATCGACGGCGGGCCCGCGGCGGCTGGGCGGCCTGGCGAATCTCCACCAGGCGGGCGAGGCGGCCGAGCGCTTCGACCCGCTCCGCGGCGACCTCGCCGCCGGCGCGCACCGCCTCGGCGCTCGCCGCCTCGGCCTGGCGACGGAGCAGGTCGCGGAGCTGATCTACCGTCGCTTCCGGCACTCGGCCACCTCCTGCTCGCGCTCGGCTTCGTCAGCGCCCCGAGTGGTAGAACCACAACGGCGGTGCCGAGGCGCTGCCGCCGGCGCGGCGCAACGCCTTGATCTCGAGCGCGTAGGTGCCGGCGGCGGGGAGCGGCGGCAGCGGCACGCTGATGACGCGGTCGGCCGGGTAGAAGCCGTACTTGAGCGGCTCGTCTCTCTGGATCACGGTCCCGGCGCTGCCGTCGGCGCCTACCGAGTAAAGCGTGACGAAGACCTCGGCCAGCTCGACGCCGGGCAGCAACCACAGCTGATAGGTCGGCGAGCGGGAGGCCGCCGCCTGCCGCAGCCGTAGCGGCACGTAGACGTCGCGCGTGGCGCCGCCGACGGTGCGCGGAGTCCACGCCAGCAGCCCCAGCTCCTTGCTGCGCAGGTTGAACTTGGCGAGGAGCGCAGTCGGCCAGGCGTACGAGCCGCTGGCCGCCGGCTGCATGGTGTCCATCTGGTAGTAGAGGCGATGCCGCAGGGCGCGCGCGCGGATGTGGAGCGCGGCGCCGGGCGGCGCGGCCCACTCGAGCAGCAGGGTCTTGGCGGCGGCGGTGTCGACATCCGCTACCGATTCGGTGAGCCCGGCGACGAGCAGCGTGGTGCTGGCGACCTCGCGGAAGTAGATCCC
>DATNCU010000557.1:0-5800 GCA_035607145.1 Thermoanaerobaculia bacterium | reverse complement strand
TGTTTCGCTACGTGCGCTGGCTGGAGGTGCACGGTGGGTGGGAGCTGCTCGTCGCGGTGCTCCTCGTCGCAGGAGCCGCGCTCGCCGTGTCGGCTGGGCCACGCTGGCAAGATACAGCGCGCACCGTCTCCAAGCCGCTGCTCGGGCTCGCCACCGCCGTTGCGGTTCTTGCGCTCGGCTGCAACGTCGACCGCTACCAGCGCGGCAAGCTCGCCGGCTCACCCGCCGCGCAGGCGCTCGAGCGGATGACCGGCGGCCGCGGCGCCACGGTCGGCTACGTCGGCCTCAATCAGCCTTATCTGTTCTTCGGCAGCCGGCTGCAGAACGACGTGCGCATCGTGCCGCGGTCGTACAACCTGCGCGCCGAGCATTATCGGTGGGGCGGCCCGCCGGACCGCCCGTTGCCGCACGGTTTCTACCGCCGTTGGCTGGTCGTCGTGGAGAGGCTGGGGATCGACTACGTGGTGGTGGTGCGCTCGCCCGACGAGAACCCCGAGCGCATCTGGATGGCCAACCACTGGGACCGCTTCCGCCGCGTCCACGTGGACGAGACGACGGAGGTCTGGAGACTGCTGCCTGTTCTCGACAGGCGCGGGCGCGAGCGCCCGCCGCCGCCGGCGCCGCCGCGCGCGCTGACCGCGCGGCCGCCCGCCGGTCAGATCTCGAACTCTACGCCCTGCGCGAGCGGCAGCGCGGTGCCCCAGTTGATGGTGCAGGTCTGCCGCCGCATGTAGGCCTTCCACGAGTCCGAGCCCGCCTCGCGGCCGCCGCCGGTCTCCTTCTCGCCGCCGAAGGCGCCGCCGATCTCGGCGCCGGAGGTGCCGATGTTGACGTTGGCGATGCCGCAGTCGCTGCCGGTCGAGGCGAGGAAGCGTTCCGCGTAGCGCAGGTTGAGCGTGAAGATCGCCGACGAGAGCCCCTGCGGCACCGCGTTGTGGATCTCGATCGCCTCGTCGAGGGTCTCGAACTCCTGCACGTAGAGGATCGGCGCGAAGGTCTCCTCACAGGTGATCTTCATCGCCGCGTGTGCCTCGACCAGCGTCGGCTGCACGAAGAAGCCGGGGCCGTCGACGGCGCCGCCGCCGTAGAGCACGCGGCCGCCCTCCTGCTTGACGCGCTCGAGCGCGGCGCGCATCTTGTCGACGGCGGCGCGGTTGACGAGCGGGCCCATCAGCGTGCCGGGCTGGAGCGGGTCGCCGATGCGGATCGAGCCGTAGGCGGCGACCAGGCGGCGCTTCATCTCCTCGGCGATGCCTTTCTGCAGGAAGAGCCGGCGGCAGGTGGTGCAACGCTGGCCGGCGGTGCCGACGGCGGCGAAGAGCACGGCGCGCAGCGCCAGGTCGAGGTCGGCGTCGTTCATCACGACGATGCCGTTGTTGCCGCCGAGCTCGAGCAGCGAGCGCCCGAGCCGCTGCGCTACCAACGTGCCGATGCGGCGGCCCATCGCCACCGAGCCGGTGGCGGAGATGAGCGGGAAGCGCGGGTCGCGCACCATGCGCTCCGCCACTTCTTCGACCGGGCCGAGGATCATGTTGAAGATCGGCGGCGCGCTGTTGTCCTCGAGCACCTCGTGGGCGATGCGGGTGACGGCGAGCGCCGAGAGCGGTGCCTCGGGCGACGGCTTCCACAGCATCGAGTCGCCGCACACCGCCGCCACCATGGCGTTCCACGCCCACACCGCGACGGGAAAGTTGAAGGCGGTGACGATGCCCACCGGGCCGAGCGGCAGCCACTGCTCGTACATGCGGTGCTGCGGCCGCTCCGAATGCATCGACGAGCCGTAGAGCTCTCGCGACATGCCGACGGCGAGGTCGGCCATGTCGATCATCTCCTGCACCTCGCCGAGGCCCTCGGAGAGGACCTTGCCCACTTCGAGGGTGACGAGCTTGCCGAGCGCCGTCTTGTGGTCGCGCAGGCGCTGGCCGAGCTGGCGCACCACCTCGCCGCGCTTGGGCGCCGGCCAGGTGCGCCACTCCTGGAAGGCCTCGACGGTGATCTGCGCGCAGCGCTTGTACTCGTCGACGCCGGCCATGCGGACGCCGGCGATGGGCTCGCCGGTGGCGGGGTTGATCGACTCGACGAGGGCGCCGGAGGTGGGGAGCCATTCGCCGGCGAAGGCGCCGGGGTTCTCGCGCTCGAGGCCGAGGGAAGCGAGCAGCTCCGCGAGCTCGGCGGACGCCGGGCGGGGATCGGACAGGGTCTCGAGCGTCATCGCGGCGATTCTCCTGGGATGTGGGGGGTGCGGCCGTTACCGTATGGCGCGGCGTGCCGCGCGGGTCCGGGCCGGCCGGCAAGGATACTCCACCGGGGCGCTCACGGCCATGGCGCGGGCCGGGTGTCGGCAGCCCGCCGCCCGTATGATCCCGCCTCCTTGATACCCGTGCGCCGGCCCCTCTCCGCCCTCGTCCCCGCCGGCCTGCTGGCCCTCTTCGGCGGCTGGTGCGGCACCTTCTACTACGGGGCCTCGGCGCCGGCGGTGGTTGTCGGCCACGCGGCGCTGCTCGCCGCCGCGGCGTGGGGTTGGCGCGGTTGGGACCCGCTGCGACTGGAGCCGCGGGCGAAGGTGCTCGTGCCGCTGCTGTGGCTCTGGGTGGTGTTAGCGATGCGCACCTCGCCGGTGTCGCGGGCCGGATGGCTGGCGATGGCGCTGCTGCCCGCGTTTCTGGCGCTGCCGGCGGCGGTGGCGCGTTGCTGGGCGACGCCCGAGGCGCGGCGACGTGGCGCGCTCGCCGTGGCCGTGGTGGCGGGCGCCATTGGCGCGGTGGCGCTGGTGTGTGCGGCGCTGCAGGGGAGTCCTCGAGCTTTCGAGCCGTTGGGCAACGCGGTGGTGCTCGGAGGGTTCCTCGCCGTGGTGGCGCCCCTGGCGTGGGTGGCTACGATGGGCGAGCGCGGCGCACGGCGGTGGATCGCGGCCGGTGCCCTGGCGCTGGCACTCGCGGGGCTGCTGGCGACGCGGTCGATCGCAGCGGTGGCGGCCGTGGGGGTCGCTGCCGCGATGGTGCTGCCGCGCGGCCGGCGGCGGTGGCTGTTGGTGCCGCTCCTCGCCGGGGCCGTGCTGCTGGCGCCGCGCTTCGTGCGCATCGCGCAGCGGGACGATGCGTCGCTCAAGGCACGCTCGAGCTACGCCGAGGGAGGGCTGCGTGGCATCGCGGAGCGGCCGCTCCTCGGCTGGGGGCCCGGTGGCAGCGCCTGGACGCTGGCCCCGCACGTGGTGCCGCGCCCCGGCGCCAACACGCCGGGGGAGGCGCCGGCGGACCTGCACAGCCTGCCGTTGCAGCTCGCCTACGAGCTGGGCCTGCCGGGCCTCGCCATCGCGGGCGCGCTGGTGATCGCGTTCGTGCGCGCGCGGCGCCGTGAGGCGGCGCCGCTGGCCGAGCAGAGCCTCGGGCGCGCCGGTCTCGCCGGGTTGGCCGCGGGCGCGACGGCGCTCGTCGCGGGACCGACGCTTTCGACGACCGCGCCGTGGGTGGCCCTGGCGGTGGCCGCGGGCGCGGCGCTCGCCGGCGGAGTCGCGAGTCACGGTGCTCAAGATGGTGTGGGAGAACCGGTTCCCGATGCGCCGAAGGATGGCGCCACGCGTTTCGCGCGCGGGGCAGCGGTGGGATGGCTTTACGCCGCGATCGCCCTGCTTCTGCTTGCACCCCTCGACACAGCGCTCGCCTTCTACGACGCCGCGCGCCGCGCGCCGGCGCCACGCGCCGCGAAGTGGATGGCGATCGCCGCCGAGCTCGATCCCGAGATGCCGCTCTACCGCGCTCGCCTCGGGTGGCTCGCGGGCGAGGCGACGCGGCGGCAGCGCGAGCTCGCCCGCGCCGCCGACGGCGCGCCTGGCGTGGCCGCCCTGCAGCTCGCCGCCGGCTGGTCGGCGCAGCTCACCGGGCGGGACCACGATACGGGCGAGCCCTACCTCGCCAGGGCCTGCCAGGCGGATCCGCTCACCGGCATCACTCCGCTGTTGCTCGCCTTCGCGCAACCGGAGTCGCCGCGCGCCCCGAGGCTCGCGGCGCGCGCCATCCTCGCCGACCCGCCGCTGCTTGCCGCCATCGACTTCGAGGCGCATCCGCGGTTGCTCGCCACCGCGCTTGCCGAGGTGGCGCGCTGGGAGAGCGTCGACGCCGGCCAGCGCCAGGCGATCCTCGACGCCGGCCTTCCCTGGCCACGGACCGGGGCGATCGGCCGCCGTCGCGTCGCCATGGACGCCAAGCCTCTCGAGGCGACCTCACTGGGCACCTTTCGCCGCCTCCCTTGGCCGCAGACGCTCGGCATCGTCGCGGTGCGGCTCCCCGCAGCGAGGAGGCTCTCCGCGATCACCGGAGCGGGGTGGACGCGCACCACGCGGCGCGGCGCGCTGCCGCAGCCTTGTGTCGAGCCGGCTCCGGGCGTTCCCTGACGAGCGCGCCGCAAATCCGCAGCCGTTGCGGAGAAGGCTGCGGAAATCGACCTCCGAAAAAGCCGCGACTCCGCGCCGCTAAAGGGTTCGCAACCGGTTTGCACACAAGGTTGTGCGCAAATCGCTAAGTCATTGAGGATGCTGAGCTAACACCTGAATGAAGGACGCCGCATCTGGACCGACCATCTGGACCGACCCGGGAGCCGTCACTCGCGGGCGGCCGCCGTCGAGGGGGCGCCCACGGCGACACCGCTGCGCAGCACCTGCCCGAGGGCCCGCTCGCTGCGCCGGATCCCCTCGTCGACCTCCTCGCGGCAGACGACGAGGGAGGGCCGGAACCGCACCGAGCGCTCGCCGCAGGGCAGTGCCATGAGGCCCTCTTCGCTCATCGCCTTGAGGGTGGCGTTGCGCAACTCGGTGGAGGGGAGGTCGAACGCCGCGTAGAGCCCGAGCCCCCGCGCGTTGGTGACCTTGCCCGGGAAGACGCCCTCGAGCCCGCGCAGGCCGGCGAGCAGGTGGCGACCCATCGTCTCGGCGTTGGCGAGCAGGTCGTCCTCCTCGATGATCTCGACGAAGCGCTGGCAGCGCACCATGTCGACGAGGTTGCCGCCCCAGGTGGAGTTGATGCGGCTGCTGACCTTGAACACCGAGTCCACCTCGTCGACGCGCGCCGTCGAAGCCATGCCGCACTGCTGGGTCTTCTTGCCGAAGGCGAAGAGGTCGGGCTCGACGCCGAAGTGCTCGAAGCACCACCAGCGGCCGGTGGTGGCGAAGCCGGTCTGCACCTCGTCGAACACCAGCATCACCTCGTGCTCGTCGGCGATCTGCCGCAGGGCGCGCAGGAACTCGGGGCGGAAGTGGTTGTCGCCGCCCTCGGACTGGATGGTCTCGATGATGATCGCCGCCACGTCGGGGGCGCGCTCGGCGAGCGCCTGGTGGATGGCGTCCACCGCCTGCCGCTCCTCGGCCTCCACCCGCCGCAGCACCTCCTCGGTCACCGGGAACGACAGCGCCGGGTTGTGGATGCGCGGCCAGGGGAACTTCGGGAAGTAGTCGGTCTTCCTGGGGTCGGTGTTGGTGAGCGAGAGGGTGTAGCCGCTCCTGCCGTGGAAGGCCTGGCGGAAGTGGATGACCTGGCTGCCGAGCTCGCCGCGGCCCGCCGCCAGGTTCTTGCGCACCTTCCAGTCGAAGGCCGCCTTGAGGGCGTTCTCGATCGCCAGCGCCCCGCCGTCGACGAAGAACAGCCGCTTCTGGAAGGCGGCCGGAACGGTGCGGGCGAAGGTGGCGACGAACTCGGCGAAATAAGGGGTGTAGAGGTCGGCGTTGGAGGGTTTGACCACGGCAGCCCGCAGCAGGCGCTCCCGCACCTCGGGGGTGAGCAGCTTGGGGTGGTTGTACCCCATGGGATAG
>DATNCU010000534.1:0-3128 GCA_035607145.1 Thermoanaerobaculia bacterium | reverse complement strand
CGCTGGTCGAGCTGTCGCGCCGCCTCGGTGCGCTCGCCGTGGCGCCGCTGTTCCGTTCGGCGCCGGTGTCGCCGATCGCGCAGCCCGACTTCTTCAACACCGTCGTGCTTGCGGCGAGCCACGAGACGCCCGAAGCGCTGCTCGAGCTCGCCAAGCGGCTCGAGAAGGGGGCCGGCCGCGTCGACGGCCCGCGCTGGGGCCCGCGGCCGCTCGACGTCGACCTGCTGCTGGTCGGCGAGCTGCGGCGCAGCGAAGCGGCGCTCACCCTCCCCCACCCGCGGCTGCGCGAGCGCGGCTTCGTGCTGGCGCCGCTCGCCGCCCTCGCGCCCGAGCTGCGCCTGCCGCCCGACGGGCGCACGGTAGCCGAGCTGTTGGCGAAGCTGCCGCCGGAAGCGATGCCGGTGCGCGTGCCGTGGACCGGCGGCTGAGCGCACCCTACTTCGCGGCCGCGAGCCGTCGCGCCGCGTCCGCGCTCGACGCGGCGTCCTCGACGACGCTCGCCGGACGCGGTTTCGCGGCAGCCACTTCGCGTAGCAGCGACAGCGCGCGGGCCTTCGCCGCCGGCCGGTGCAGCAGCAGCGCGTCGGCGAGGTAGAAGCGGTTCGACAGCTCGGCGGGCGCGATGGCGAGCGCCTTCTCGAGCTCGGTGATCGCCTTGTCGTGGTCGACCCAACCGGTGAAGAACGGCACCTTCGGCGCCTCCGAGTGCAGGCGGCCGAGCACGCGGTGGCCGGCGCCGCCCTCGAAACGCTCGTCGAGCGCGATCAGCGTCTCCGCCCAGTCGCGCACCTTGGCGCCGACGCCCTGACGCGCGGCGGCGAGCTTGCCGAAGGCGTTGCCCCACAGGCCCCAGTCGGCGGCGCTCCACAGCAGCAGCGGCGGCGCCTCCGGGATGCCGCGCAGCGCCGCGGCGCGGTCGGCCGCGCGCTCGGCGGCGAGCTTGCTCGCGCCGACGCGCTTGGCGACCGCGGCCCAGGCGCTCTCCGACACCGCCTTGCCGCGGCCGAAGAGGCGCTGCTTCTCTTCCTGCGTCGTCGCCACGTACTCGCCCTCGTACCAGAGGGCGCGCAGCAGCTTCCAGTGCGCCTCGAGGTTGCCCGGCGCCGCCTTCACTGCTTCTTCATAGGCGGCGACCGCGGCGGCGATGGGAGCGCGTGCGGCGTGGCCGCCTTGCGCGCCCTCGGCGCGGTCGTCCCACGCGGCGTCGCCGCGCGCCATCGCCGCTGCCGCGTCGGCAGCAAGGGCGGGCAGCGCGCCGGCGATCGACAACAGCACGCCGCACGCGATGCGTTTCCAGGACCGGCGCGACATCGCGATCGAGGCTAGCACGCGCTCCGAGAGCGGTCCGCACCACCACGCGCGCCGCACGCTACGTCACATGTCCGGCTCCGAGGTGCGCTGCTATCATCCGATTCGATGCCGTCAGGCACGCACGTTCGGCTGCCGTTGGTGCTCACCGACGACGTGCAGTTCCCCTGCACCCGGGTGCGGTTGCCGCTCGCCGGCGCGCTGCTCTGCGACCTGCTGCTGCGGCCGCCCGAGGAGCGCTGGCTGGGCGTGCTGCTGGCGCAACAGCCCGGCGCACCGGCGGGCACGGCGTCGCGCCTGCTCGAGCTCGAGCCCGACGGCGACGGCGCGCGCGTCGTGCTGCTCGGCGCCCACCGCTTCGCGCTCGCCGAGGCGCCGGCGGAGATCTCGGAAGCGGCGCGGCCGACGGCCTCCTACCCTACCGCCCTCGTGCGGCTGCTGCCCGAGCCGCCGCTCGACGAGCACGCGCCGCTGCTGCGCGCGCTGCGCGAGGAGCTCAACGGCCGACTCGAGGACGCCATCGAGTCGCTCGGCGAGGCGATGCCGCTTGCGCCAGACACGCTGCGGCGCCTGCGCGACGCGCCGTTCGAGGAGCTGGTCAACCGCGCCGCCGCGGCGCTCGACGTGCCGCCGCTGCGCAAGGTCGAGCTGCTGACGCTGCCGCTGTTCGACCGCGCCTCGGAGGTCGCCGGGATCCTGCGCAGCCGCACCAAGCTCGTCGAGCTGCTGCGTCCCTATCGCCACCTCGCCGTTGCCGCTGAACACAACTAAGAAAGCGTCCGGCGTGGCGAGCACCCTCCGCTGACCTCAATGCCGGCCGGCAGGATGCTCTCCGTCCGCGACCCCGTGCACGGCTTCGTGCGCGCCGATGCGCTGGAGCGCGCGCTCATCGACACCCGGCCGCTGCAGCGGCTGCGCTCCATCCGCCAGCTGGGGATGATGTTCTTCGTCTTCCCCGGCGCCGAGCACAGCCGCTTCAGCCACGCCCTCGGCGCCATGGAGCTGGCCGGCCGCCTCTACGACGCGCTCGCCGCGAAGAGCAGCGGACTGCTCGACACCGACCGCCGCGCCCGCGAGCGCCGGCTGGTGCGCGCGGCCGGTCTGCTCCACGACGTCGGCCACGCGCCCTTCTCGCACTCCGCCGAGGAGCAGTTCGAGGGCGGCATCGACCACGAGGAGATGACGCGGCGCCTGCTCGAGCTGCCCGAGGTGCGCGACGCCTTTGCCGTTCACGGCGACGGCATGCGGCCCGCCGACGTGGCGCGGCTGCTCGAGGGCGGCGAGGGCCCGGTCGAGCGACTGCTGTCGCAGGTCGTCTCAGGCGAGCTCGACGTCGACAAAATGGACTACCTGCTGCGCGACAGTCTCTTCTGCGGCGTGCGCTACGGCAGCTACGACCTGCCCCGGCTGCTCGACACCGTGGTGCCCATCCGCGACCCCGACCCCGCCCGCGACGGCGAGTGGGGGATCGGCGTCGAGGAGGGGGGCGTGCACGCCCTCGAGGCGCTGGTGATGGCGCGCTACTACATGTTCACGCAGGTCTACTTCAACGTCACCGGCAAGGCGCTGGAGCATCACCTCTCGGCGTGGCTCGCCGAAGAGGACACCCCCTGGCCCGCCGACCCCGAGGCCTTCCTCGCCGAGGACGACGTGGCGGTGCTGGCGCGCATGCGCACCTCGTCGAGCCAGGCCGCGAGGTGCAGCTCGAGCGCCTTGCCGGTGACGTTGAAGTAGACCTGGGTGAACATGTAGTAGCGCGCCATCACCAGCGCCTCGAGGGCGTGCACGCCGCCCTCCTCGATGCCGATGCCCCACTCGCC
>DATNCU010000525.1:0-10760 GCA_035607145.1 Thermoanaerobaculia bacterium | reverse complement strand
TCGCCATCGTCGCCGGCCTCGTCGGCGAGCACGAGGAGACCGCGCCCACGTCGCCGGCAGCGAGCGACGCCGCGCCGCACGCCTTCGTCGCCGGCCCCGGCTGCCCGCCCATCGTCGGCTCGCATCGCCGGCTGCAGTCGGCCCTGCGGCTGTTGCGCCGCGTGGCGCCCACCGAGACCACCGTGCTGCTGCTCGGCGAGAGCGGCACCGGCAAGGAGCTGTTCGCGCGCGCGCTGCACGCGCTCTCGCCGCGCAAGAGCGGCCCCTTCGTCGCCATCAACTGCGCCGCCATCCCCGAGTCGCTGCTCGAGAACGAGCTCTTCGGCCACGAGCGCGGCGCCTTCACCGGCGCCCATCGCCGCGAGCCCGGCCGCTTCGAGCGCGCCCGCGGCGGCACGCTGCTGCTCGACGAGATCGGCGAGCTGCCGCTGCCGGTGCAGGGCAAGATCCTGCGCGTGATCGAGGAGCGCACCTACGAGCGCGTCGGCAGCGGCGAGCCGCAGCGCGCCGACGTTCGCCTGGTGGCGGCCACCAACCGCGACCTGCAGGCGATGGTGGAGGCGGGCGAGCTGCGCGCCGACCTCTACTTTCGATTGAGCGTCTTCCCGCTCGAGCTACCGCCGCTGCGCGAGCGGGGCAGCGACGTGGTGCCGATCGCCCGTCACCTGCTGGCGCGTCTCGCCGAGCGTCACGCTCTCCCGCCGTCGGAGCTGACGCCGGCGGCGGGCGAGCTGCTGGCGGCGCAGCCCTGGCCCGGCAACGTGCGCCAGCTCGCCAACGTGCTCGAGCGGGCGGCGATCCTGCGGCCGGGTGGTCGCCTCGGTGCCGCCGACGTCGAAGAGGCGCTGTCGGGTGCCGAGCAGGGGGACCGCCGCCAACTCGAGGAGGCGCTCGAGCGCGCCGACGGCGACAAGCGGCGCGCCGCCGAGGAGCTGGGTGTCTCCTACCGCACGCTGCTGCGCCGCGTGCGGCAGTACGACCTCGAAGGCTTCCCGCGCTACCGCCGCTAGTAGAGCTACCGCGCGGCAAAGCGCTCGCGGGCGAAGGTGACGCGTGCGACGGTGCCGCCGCCGGCGCGCGGCTCGAGCGTGAGCGTGCCGCCGTGCAGCGCCACGATGCGATGCGCGAGCGCGAGCCCCATGCCGACGCCGCCGGGGCGGTCGGTGGCGAAGGGCTGGAAGAGGCGCCGCCGCATCTCCGGCGAGACGCCGGGGCCGCGGTCGCGGATGGCGATCTCGAAGCGGTCTTCTCGCCAGCCGGCCGCGACCTCGACCGGCGTTTCGGCGCCGCTGCGCTGTTGCGCCTCGAGCGCGTTGCGCAGCAGGTTGCGCAGCGCGCGCTCGAGCAGCTGCGGGTCGCCGGCGAGGATCGGTGCCAGAGCGTCCGCGGCGCCGGCTGCGCTCGGCTCCGCGACGGGCTCGTCGATGCGCAACGCCGCGCCGTCGAGCGCGGGGTCCCTGGCGGCGTGGCGCACCAGCGCCGCGAGGTCGACGTCGACGAGCCGCGCGGTGCCGGGGTGCGTGAAGCCGAGGAAGTCGGCGACCACTCGTTGCAGCCGCTGCGTCTCGCCGCGCAGCTCGGCGAGGTACTCGCCGGCGATCTGTCGGTCACTTGCCGCGAGGTCGCGCTCGAGCAGCGTCAGGTAGCCGCCCAGCGTGGCGAGGCCGTTGCGCAGCTCGTGGGCGACGCCGGCGGAGAGCTCGCCAAGGTGCGCCAGGCTCTCGGCGAGGCGCGCCTGGTGCCCCTCGCGCTCGCTCGCCGTGAGGTCGGCGAAGAGCACGAGGTAGCCGAGCAGCTCGCCGCCGCGAAGCCCGTCGTCGGGCCCAAACCGGCGACTGGGCCGGCGCAGCGGCGTCATGGTGAGGCCGATGCGATGCGGCTCGCCGCCGGCGAAGACGTCGCACTCGCGCCGGTTCAGGCCCTCGCCCGCCGCCACCGCCGGTGCCAGCAGCGCCAGCAGCTCCGGCTGCGCCGCCAGCAGCTCGGCGAGCGGCGTGCGCGGCGGCGGCGGTGGTCCGAGCAGCGCGGCGCCGGCGGGGTTGAGCGCCAGCACGCGCCCCTCGCGGTCGAGCAGCAGCAGGCCGCTCTCGAGGCTGCTGGTGAGGGTGCGCTCGAGCACCTCGAGGTCGTGCGCGTCGCCGCCGGCCGGCGCGGCGTCGCTCGCGTGGTCGCCGCGCGCCGCCGCCAGCGCGCGCTCGACGGTGGCGAGGAGGAGCGCCCCCTCGTCGTCGACCTCGCCGCCGCCCAGCTCGCGGGCGCGCCGCAGCAGCGCCTCGTACGGCCGCAGCAGCTGGCGCAGGAAGAGCAGCAGCCAGAGCAGCACGGCGGCGCTCGCGCCCAGCACCGTCCAGGTGAGCACGCCGACGACGCGCCGCTGGCCGGCGAGCACCGGCTCGGCGAGGTCGAGGCGCAGCCAGCGCGCGGCTCCGCTTCCCGGCAGCGGCGCGAACGCCACCACCAGCGATCGAGTCGCGGCGCTCGGCCCCACCGCAACCGCGTCGTCGGGGAGCCGGCCGCCCGACAACGGCGCCGCGAAGTCGCCGTCGAGCGGCTCGCCGACGACGCCGAGCACCGCGCCCGTCGCGTCGGCGAGCGCCATCCGCCGCGCCGCGGGGTGCAGCGCGCGCAGCTCGCCCGCGCGCGGCAGCTCACCGCCGCCGACACTCTCGGCCGCCGCGCGCGCGGCGACGACCGCCTCGCCCTGCCGCGCGGCCACCAGCAGCCGCGTGCCGTTGCGATAGCTCAGCACGGTGAAGCTGCCGAGCAGCAGCAGCAGCACGAGCGCTACCGGCAGACCCACCCGGGCATCCCGCAGTGGTCCCGGAGCGCGGGTGGTCGCCATCACAACAGCCGCGAATAGCGAGCGACGAGGAGCGGCCCGGCGAACAGCGCCACCATCGCGCCGCCGGCGAGGAAGACGCCGAAGGGCAGGCGCGAGCCGAGGTCGAGGCGGCCGGCGGCGATCAGCGCCAGGCCGACGAGGGCGCCGGCGAGCGAGCCGAGGAAGACGGTGACCAGCACGCCCTGCCAGCCGAGGAAGGCGCCCACCATGGCCAGCATCTTGACGTCGCCGAGCCCCATCCCCTCCTCGTGGCGCAGCAGCAGCCACAGCTGCGCCAGCAGCCACAGCCCGCCGCCGCCGAGCGCGGCGCCGAGCAGCGCCTGCCGCCAGTCGGTCCAGTCGGCGAAAAGCGAGGCGAGCAGGCCGACGGCGATGCCCGGCAGGGTGATGGCGTCGGGGAGCAGGAAGTGCTCGTAGTCGATGCCGGCGAGCGCGATGAGCGCGGAGCCGAAGGCGGCCGCCGCGAGCGCGTGCCAGGTGAGGCCGAAGGCCTCGAGGCAGCCGACGAAGAGCACCGCGGTCATGGTCTCGATCAGCGGGTAGCGCCACGAGATCGGCGCCTGGCAATGCCGGCAACGCCCGCGCAGGAAGAGGAAGGAGAGCAGCGGCAGGTTGTCGATCGCCCGCAACTGCGCGCCGCAACGCGGGCAGCGCGAGCGCGGCAGCACCGTCGACTCCTCGCGCGGCAAGCGGTGGATGACGACGTTGAGGTAGCTGCCGATGACGAGCCCCAGCGCCGCGACGTAGAGGTCGAGCAGCAACCGCGGGCTCATATTCCGGATGGGCTCATGCCGCGGATTCTACGGTCGGCCGCCGGCGGAGCGCCGCGAGCGCCGCGAGCAGCAGCGTCACCGCGGTGACCGCCGCGCCGACGCGCACCCAGGGATCGCGGTAGCGCAGCGTCACCGCGTGCTCGCCACCGGGCAGCGCCACGCCGAGCTGCCCGAGCGAGGTGGGGCAGGTGGCAGCGGCGCTACCGTCGTCGAGCGTCGCGCGCCAGCCGTCGTCGAAGGTGACGGCGGCGACGAGGAACGCTTCGCCCTCCGCGTGGTAGCGCAGCCGCAGACGCTGGCCCTCCTCGCGCGCGAGCAACGTCCCGGCGGCGTAGGCGCCGGGCCGCGCTGCCGCGTCGCCGACGCAGAGGTCGGCGGTGGCGAAGTCGAGCGACGAGATCTCACGCGCCGCCGCCGCCGGGTCCGCGGCGTAGCCGAGCGCGCGCACGAAGCGGTAGCGCGGCAGCCGCGCCGGCAGCGGCACGATGGCGAAGGTGCGCGGCGGCCGGCCCGTGCGGCGCAGCTCGCGCACCAGCTCGGGAAAGTCGCGGCGGCGTACCCAGGCGCCCACGTCCCACGCCGCGAGCACGCGGTCGACGTCGCCGCGGCCGCGTCGCCGCGCCGCCGCGAGCTGCGCGTCGGCGTGCCGAGCCCACGGCGTGAGCATGAGGTCGTAGTCGCGGTCGAGCGCGTACTCGACGCCCCACAGCGTGCCGGCGTAGGGATCGAGCCGCTGCAGCCGCGACCACAGCTGCTGGAACCCGGGCGGACCCTCGCGCACGCCGATCTCGCGCTGGCGAGTCGACGGCGGGCTGAACAGACGGCCACCGGCGCCGCGGACCTCCGCCAGGGCCGGCGGCGGCGCCAGCATCTCGGAGGCCGGCAGGGTCGGCTCGAGCCCGCGGCCGTACCACCAGAGGTCGACGGCGACGAGAAGCAGCGCGGCCGTCGCCAGCGCGCGGCGGCCGACGCGGCCGAGCGCGAGCAACAACAACACCACCGTCACCGCGAGCGCCAGCAGCAACGAGGCGAGCGCTTCTCGCCGCAGGAACGCGAGTCCCGCCTCCAGCACGCGTGGCGGCGGCGGCAGCCCGCTGTGCTCGCGGATGAAGTGCGCGCCCATCTCCGGGCTCACGGCGAGCAGCACGACGAAGGTGCCGGCGACCGCGGCGACGATGGCGGCGAGCGCCGCCGGTAGGTAGGCGCGGGCGCGCCCGCCGCTCTCGCGCAGGTCGAGCAGGTGCTGCCAGCCGAGCGCGCCGGCGAGCGGCACCACCGCCGCGGTGAGCACGACGAACTTCTCCGGGAAACGCACCACGCCGAGCAGCGGCACGAAGCGGCGCAGCGGCTCCCAGAACGGCCCGTAGCGCCCCAGCGCGAGCAGCACTCCGGCGGCGGCGGCGAACGCCCAGGCGCCGCGATAGGGGATCGGCCAGCGCAGCAGCGCCGCCGCGGCCAGCAGAGTGAGCAGGAGCCCCGAGTAGAGCGCCACCACGTAAGGGAAGTCGCGGTCGTGCAGCCCCCAGCCGAACCACAGCCCCGCCTCGTCGCGCGAGGCGTCGCCCCAGAAGCGCGGCAGCACGAAGTCGACGAGCCGGTCCGGCGGGCTCGACCAGCGGCCGGCCTCGCGGGCGCCGAGACCGCCGCCGCGCGCGGTGCCGGCGAGCCGGTGCGCGGTGGGCACCAGCTGCACCGCGCCGATCGCGGCCGCGAGCAGCGCGATGGCGGCGAGGCGAGGCAGCGTGCGTCGCATCCGCGCCCACCCGCCGAGGGCGAGCCCGGCCACCGCGAGCCCGCTCACCAGCACCGCCACCGGCTCGCCGGCGAACAGCTGCATCGCCATGGCGACGGCGGCGAGCAGCGCGGCGCCGCCCCAGCGCTCGCCAACTCCGCGGCTGTTCTTGGGCGCCGCGAGCGCCCGCTCCGCCGCGACGAGCACCCACGGGAACCACGCCATGCTGCAGTAGAAGTTGAAGGTGCTGGTGAGCGACAGGAACCAGCTCGAGGCGGCGAACCCCATGGCGCCCAGTGCGGCCGCGTCGGGCGCGGCGCCGAGCCGGCGCAGGAGCCGCCAGGCGCCGGCGAGCGCCCACGCCGCGTGCAGGATCACCAGCAGCCCGAGGGCGTAACCGACCGGCACCACCAGCGCCAACCAGCTCGGCGGGTAGAAGGCGGCGTAGTTGGGATTGGAGAGGATCGGCTGGCCGCCGTGGATGCCAGCATTCCACTCCGGCAGCTCGCCCGCGTGCAGCAGCGTCGCCACCGCCTGCCGCAGCGGCAGGTGGAAGAAGGCGACGTCGCGCACCATCAACAGGCGCGACGGCACGGCGAGGGGCAGCAGCAGCGCCAGCAGTAGCAGCGCCGCCGCCGACAGCGGCAGCGCCTCGCGCAGCCGCCGAGCAGGAAGGGGGACCGCACGTCTCAGGACGAGCGATCCTATCGATCAGAAGTTCAGAGCGCGATCAGAAGTTCAGAACGTTCAGGTGCTCATGCGCTGCGGCCAGCGCACGAAGAAACCATCGGCCCAGACCAGGTCCTGCTCGTAGTCGGTGGGCTCGAAGGCGCTGGAGTCGTAGACGTCGCTGGAGGCAACGCCCCCCTGGCCGGCGCTGCGGATGGCCATCACGTGCTCGTCCATGGGCGGCACGGTGTCGAGGAAGAGGTCGTAGGGCTTCTTCCAGCCGTCGTAGGCGGGGATGGCCTGGATATAGGTGGGCACCAGCTCGTCGGAGAGCGAGGCGGGACTGATCGACGCGTAGTCGCCGAGATCGACGACGGTGGTCGCCGCGCCTGCCGCCGCGGCGCTGGTCTGGTCGGTGAGCCAGCCCATCATGGCGCCGCCGAGCAGGCGCTGGTCCGCCATGGTCTTCTTCTGCTTGGTCTTCTGCATGGCGTCGAGCAGGTTGGGAATCAGCATCGCCGCCAACAGGCCGATGATGGCGACGACGATGAGCAGCTCGATGAGCGTGAAGCCCGTCTCCCGGAACCGTCGGCGCATCGGAGATCCCCCCCTCTGATGGATTTGACGGAGGCGCGGGAGTGCAAGCGTCGCGCCAGCGTTGTGCTAGACCGGATCAGGTGCCGTGGGCCCAGCGGCGAACGAGCTCGCGCAGGCGCGCGACGCCGCGGTCGAGCTCGCGCAGCGGGATCCGCTCGTCGGCGCCGTGGATGCCGAGCAGGTCCTGCGGCTCGAGGGTGAAGGGCGAGAAGCCGTAGGCGGGGATGCCGCGGGCCCGGAAGAGCCGCGAGTCGGTGAAGCCGGGCGAGAAGAACGGCACCACCGGCGCCTCTGGGCCGAGCACGGCGGCGAGCGTGCGGTGCAGCGAGGTGTCGGTGGGGCTCGGCGGCGTCGGCGGCACGGTGAGCAGCACGCGGACCTCGACGTCCTTGCCCAAGCGGGAGCGCAGGTCGGCGAGCAGCGCCTCACCGTCGGTGTCGGGCAGCAGGCGTACGTCGACGCGGGCGGTGGCGCGCGGCGGGGTGACGTTGATCTGCGCCGCACCCTGCAGGACGTTGACCTGCACGCTGTCGAGGAAGAGGTTCTCCATTCCCGGCAGCATCGCCGTGCCCACCGGCCCCTCGGGGCGGATGACGCGGTCGGGGGTGGTGAGCAGCGGCTGCCAGTGGGCGTTGTGCAGCGGCGCCAGCGCCGCCAGGTACTGGCGTGCCGCCGGCGTCACCCGCCAGCGCGGCGGGCGGTCGAGCAGGCGGCCGAGGGCGCGGATGAGCTCGTGGGTGGCGGCGTGGGGGTTGAAGCCGGCGCCGTGGCCGCCGCGGCCCTCGGCGGTGAGCTCGAGCCACAGTGGGCGTTTCTGCGCCACCTCGACGCCCCACCAGAGCAGGCGGCCGTTGACCTGGCGGTTGCTGCCGCCCTCGTTGAGCACGCCTTCGACGCCGCGGAAGAGCTCGGGGTGGGCGGCGAGCAGCCACGCCGTCCCCTCGGCGCCACCGCGCTCCTCGTCGGCGACGGCGAGCAGCACGACGTCGCGGACCAACCTGCCCCGTCCGCGCGCGAGCTCGACGACGGCGGCGAGCTGGGCGATGCCGAGGCTCTTGTCGTCGAGCGCGCCGCGGCCGAAGAGGCGGCCGTCACGCACCACGGCGGCGAACGGCGCGTCGCGCCATCCGGGACCCGCGGCCACCACGTCCATGTGGTGCAGCAACAGCAGCGCCGGGCCGTCGACGCCGGGCTTCGCGCGCAGCCGCGCGTAGAGGTTGGCGCGGCCTCCCGGCGAGAGCAGGCGCTGGGCCTGGACGCCCTGCTCGCCGAGCAGCTTCTCGAGGTAGGCGGCCGCCGCGGTCTCGTTGCCCGGCGGGTTGGTGGTGTCGAGGCGGAGGTAGCCCTGCAGCCAGCGCGCGGGCAGCGACAGCGTCGTCTCGTCGGGAGCGGCGGGGGCCTGGCAGTAGAGGAGGCCGGCGAGGAGGAGCGGAGCGAGCCGGCGCGCTGAGAGCGGATGGTTCATCCGGAGCGGGGACTGTAAACGAAAAACGAAACGGGGCGCCTCGCGGCGCCCCGTTCCATCGCAGTCGGGCGGAGGTGCTTAGGTGCTGACCTTCTGCGGCCAGCGGACGAAGAAGCCGTCGGCCCAGACGATGTCCTGCTCGTAGTCGGTGGGCTCGAAGGCGCCGGCGGTGTAGGAGTCGTCATCCGCCGAGCCGAGCTGACCATAGCTGCGGGTGAGCATGATCTTCTTCTGCGAGAAGTCGGTCGTCAGGCGGTACTCGAGAGCGATCTTCCACCCGTCCTTGTCGGGCACCTGCTGCAGGTACTGCGGCACCAGGAGGCTGGTGAGCTCGCTGGCGGTCGCGGTGCTGTAGTCGCTCACCACCACGGTGGTGGCGGCGGCGCCGGCCGCGCCGGCCGCGATCTGGTCGGTGAGCCACGACATCTGGGCGGTGCCCACGTTACGGATGTCGGCCACGGTCCGCTTCTGCTTCGCCTTCTGGAGCGCGTCCAGGAAGTTCGGAATCAGCAGCGCGGCGATGATGCCGATGATCGCCACCACGATCAGCAGCTCGATCAGGGTGAACCCCCGCTGCCGGTTACGGAGTCGCCTCAACATGAACACCTCCCACGGGCGCCCGACGGTTGATTCCGTGCGGTTTCGGGCGGATTTGAGCATGGACCGTGCCAGAGGTCGAGACCTGGACCGCCCCATATGCAGCGCCAGTTGGTGAGGGATTCGCCGACGGGCAGGCCCGATTCCCGACGGTTCTTGTCAACGCCTCTGACACGGTTTGTCAGCCGGCCAGCCGTTGGACCACCCGCAGGTAGAGGTCGGTGCCTTGAACCAAACCCGGCAGCGAGATCTTCTCGTTGTCGAGGCCCATGCGCTCGGTCTCGGGGGTCAGCAGCAGGAAGGGTGCGAAGCCGTAGCAGGGGATGCCGAGCGGCCGCAGGAAGCGCGAGTCGGAGGCGCTCCAGGGCAGGAAGTAGGGACCCGCATCGATCGGGCCGTAGTCGCGGCGCAGCTCCGCCTCGATGGCGGCGACCACCGGATGGTCGGCCGGGCTGATGGCGGCCGGTGGCGGCGGCGGGCGAGAGACCACCGCCACGCCGGCGGTCATCCACGGCGGCAACAGCTCGCGGCGCGCCTGGTCGAGGTCCGCGCCCGGGAGCAGGTGAAACATCATCCGCATCTGCCACCCGCCGCCCGGTGCCTCCCGCGGCGGGAAGGGGACCAGCTCGTTGCGCAGCATCGATTGCAGGTAGCCGGGCAGGTCGAGGAACCCCGCCGGGTCGTTGGTGAACGCGTCGGGGTCGGCGAGCAGCAGGCGCAGCGCGTCGCGGTCGCGCGAGGAACGGTAGACCTCCCAGAAGCGGCGTACCTCCGGATCGACGTACAGGCCGGTGGCGCGGAAGCTGAACTCGCGGATGTCGGCGCGCAGCTGCTCCAGGCGCTCGCGCGTGGGCGCGCAGGCGACCGCCTCGGCGAAGCGCTTCTGGCCGACCTCGATGCCCCAGTACTTGAGGCTCTCGAGGTTGCGCGCTTCGACGATGCCGCCTTCGGTGATCACCGCCCAGGCGTCGCGGAACAGCTCGGGGCGGTGGTCGAGCAGCCAGCGCACGCCGAGGTCGCTGCCCGACTCTTCCTCGGCGGTGGCGATCAGCCGCACCGAGCGGCGCGGCCGCGGTTGGCGCGCGCGGAGCTCGAGGAGGGCGAGCAGCTGGGCCACGGTGTAGCTCTTCATGTCGAAGGAGCCGCGGCCGACGATGTAGGGAGGATCGACGACGCCGGCAAACGGCGGGTGCTCCCACTCGCGCGGATCGCGCACCGGCTCGACGTCGAGGTGCGAGAGCAGCACCAGCGGGCGGGGGTCGTCGCCTGGCAGGTCGGCCCAGAGGTTGGTGTGATTGCCGATGGTCTCGACGTGGACGGGGATGCCGGCGGCCTCGAGAGGCGTGGAGAGGAAGAGCGCGGCGGCGAGCTCGTCGCCGGTGGCGTCGGTGGTGTCGATGCGGAGGTATTGCTGGAGGAGGCGAACGGGGAGCTTGTCTTCCCATTCGACGCCGAACCATTCGGTCTCGGGGCCGCCGGTGCCGGAGAGGTGGAGGTAGTGGCGGGCCCAGAGCGTGGCGGCGGCGACGACCACCAGGCTGGCGTAGAGGGCCACGCGCGCGGCGGCGCGGCGGCGCCGTTCGACTAGGCCGTAGCGGGGCATTGGGGGGCGGATCGTAACGGATGCTGGGGCGCGAGAATCGGAGCGGAGCGGAGCGACGCTGGAACCGGATCGGAGAGCGGAGGCGGAGGCCGCCGTCGCGGACCGGCGCGCCTACAGTTCACTTCGGGAGCAAGAGGGCGCGCCTCCGCTCGGAAACCGCCGCTCCGACCACGATTGCGGAAGGTCTTCGAAGCGGCTTCCGAGAGGTCCGCCACGGCGGCCTCCGCCTCCGCTCTCCGATCCGGATCGTCGTCATTGCTCCGGAGCCAGAGGGAGTTTGTCGTCGTGTAGGCTCGCTCGCTCGATGCGCAGTTGGGGTTGGCGGGTGTTGTGGCTGGTCGCGGCTTTGGTGCCGTGTGCTGTGTATTTGGGCAGCGAGCTGTACTTGCTCGACGGGCGGTTGGGGTTGCCGCTCGACGATGGGTGGATTCATTTGCAGTTCGCGCGCAACCTCGCCGCGGGGAACGGGCTGTCGTACAACC
>DATNCU010000507.1:0-4549 GCA_035607145.1 Thermoanaerobaculia bacterium | reverse complement strand
GCTGCGGCACCACCTGGATGAAGGTGGCGCCGACGTTCTGCAGCTGGCCGGTGATCATGAACTGCAGGCCCTGGATGATGGATACGACGGCGATCACCGCCATGACGCCGACGCTGATGCCCAGCGCGGTGAGCACCGAGCGCATGAGGTTGGCGCGCAGCGCGGTGAAGGCGACGCGGACGTTTTCGTCGAGGACCATCTAGCCGCGCCTCTTCGCTAACCGTGCCCGTTCCGCACGTCCGACACGACCTTGCCGTCGCGCAGGGTCACGCGGCGCGAAGCGTGGGCGGCGATGTCGGCCTCGTGGGTGACCAGGATGACGGTGTTGCCGCCGCGGTGGAGCTGGTCGAAGAGGACCATGATGTCTTCCGAGGTGGCCGAGTCGAGGTTGCCGGTGGGCTCGTCGGCGAGCAGGATCGAGGGGTCGTTGACCAGAGCGCGGGCGATCGCCACCCGCTGCCGCTGGCCGCCGGAGAGCTCGTTGGGCATGTGCTTGGCGCGGTCGGCGAGCCCCACCCGCGCCAGCGCCTCTGCCGCGCGCTGGTGGCGCTCGGCGCGGCTGGTGCCGCCGTAGACGAGCGGCAACTCGACGTTCTGCAACGCCGTCGTGCGCGCCAGCAGGTTGAAGGTCTGGAAGACGAAGCCGATTTCCTTGTTGCGGATGCCGGCGAGGTCCTCGTCGCTCATGCCTTCGACGGCCTGGCCGTTGAGGTGGTAGCTCCCCTCGCTCGGCGTGTCGAGGCAGCCGAGGAGGTTCATCAGCGTCGACTTGCCGCTGCCCGAGGAGCCCATGATGGCGAGGTACTCGCCGCGCTCGACGTCGAGGTCGACGCCGTCGAGAGCGCGCACCAGCTCGGTGCCCACCTCGTAGATCTTGCGCACGCCGCGCAGCTCGATGAGCGCCATCAGTCCTTGTCCTCGTCGTCCTCGTCCGGCTTCTCCTTCGTCTCCTTGGCCGCCTTGCCTTCCTTGTCGCGCTTGGCGACCTGCACGGCGTCGCCGTTCTCGAGCCCCTTGAGCACGCGGTGCGGGCCGCTGATCACCAGCTCGCCGTCCTTCAAACCGGCGGTGATCTCGACGTGGGTGGCGTCGGAGATGCCGAGCGTCACCGGCCGCTGCACGGCCTTGCCCTTGTCGACGACGAAGGCCACCTTGGTCTCCTCGTCGGCCCCCGCTGCGCCTTCCTTCACCGGCTTGCCGTCGGGGCCGAGCGGACGGCGGTAGACGACCGCCTCGACCGGCACCACCAGCGCCTTCTCGTGCACGGCGACGCGGACCTCGGCGCGAGCCGACATGCCCGGACGCAGCTTCGCATCGGGGTCGGCGAGCAGGATCTTCACCTTGAAGAAGGTGACGTCGGGCTGCGCCGGGCGCTCGTAGCCGGAGCTGCCGATCTCCACCACCTTGCCGTGGTAGACGCGGCCGGGGATGGCGTCGACCTTGACGTCGGCCGGCTGGCCGAGCGCTACGTCGACGATGTCGGTCTCGTCGACGTCCACCTCGACGAGCAGCTCCGAGAGGTCGGCGACGGTGGCGATGATGGAGGCCGGGTTGTTCATCGTGCCGGAGACCACCACCTCGCCCTCCTTCGCGGAGAGCGCGATGACGCGGCCGGAGATCGGCGCGTAGATGATGGTCTTGCGCAGGTCCTCCTGGGCTCGGTCGAGGGCTGCCCGCGCCTCGCCGATCGAGTCGCCGGCCTGCTCGAGCTGCAGCCGCGCCGAGCGCTCGCGCAGCTCGGCCTGGTCGAGGTCGTCGCGCGAGGCGATGCCCTGCTCGACGAGCGCCTTCTGGCGGCGCAGCTGCAGCTCGGCGTTGGAGAGCTCCACCTGCGCCCGCCGCCGCTGCGCCGAGGCGATCTGCAGCGCCGAGGAGGCGCGGTCGCGCTCAGCCGCGAAGGCGTACTTCTCGAGCTCGAGGAAGGGCTGGCCGGCCTTGACCTCCTGCCCCTCGACGACGAAGAGCCGCGAGATCTTCGCGATCACGTGCGCCGAGATGTTGACCTTGATGCGCGGGTCGACCTGGCCGGTGGACTTGACCACCTGCGAGATCTCGCGCCGCTGCGCCGGCTCGGCGTAGATCTCCTTGCCCTTCTTGCGGCTGCCGCCGCGCATGCTCGTCCACAGCACGAGGCCGAGGACGAGCACGACGCCGACGGCGATGAGCGCCTTCTTCAACCCTGGCCCCCTCCCATCGCCATGCCGAGCGCCGCGAAGCCGACGCCCACACCGCAGTAGACGAGCCACAGCAGGATGACGGTGATCGCCGAGGTCGACTGCTTGACCTTGGCGCAGTAGGCGAAGCCGATGATGAGCAGCACCAGCGTCCAGATGCTGAAGACGTCGAGGTGCGAGAGCAGGTTGAGCACCACCGCGTTGGCGCCCTCAGGGGCGAAGGCAGCGAGGTTGGACTTGAGGTAGCTCCCCTGCTCGGCGACGTCGGCGCCGATCTTGTCGAGGCCGAGGATGATGGGGATCGACAGGATCGTCGACACCACCACCGGCACCATGCCGTGCGAGACGACGGCGAGACTTCGCTTGAAGCCCGGCTCGCCGCCGGCGAGGGTGAAGGCGCCCCAGAAGACGAGCGCGAAGAGCAGCAGGCCGATGGCGAAGAAGACGGGCGCCAGGTAGGCGAAGTACGGCCCGATCTTCTCGGTCATCTCGATGCGCTGCTCGAGCTGCTCCTGCGGCAGTTGTATGTCCGCGCGCTCGAGCTGGGCCTTGGTGATCCCCTCCCAGTCCATCTTCGGCATGGCGATGATGGCCGGGATCACCGGGCAGAGGACGACGACGAGGAACGCCACCAGCCAGGTGGGGCGCTCGCAGATCGAGCGGAAAGTCTTGCCGGGAGCGACGATGACGCCGATCAGGCGTCCGAACGAGGAGTTTTCCATCTGCAGCCCTCCAGGATTCGCGGTTGGAGTGTCACCCGCAAGCGACGACGCCGCGCGGATCCTGATGATCAGCGCGGCGCGATCGATTCGGAGTGCCTAAGCTACAACCATCCGCAAGCTCAGGGTCAACCGCCGCCGCCCAACGGAGGCTGCCAGTCGCCCGGCGGCGGGCCTGGCTCTCTAGGGCCTACGGCGCCGTGCCGATCGACCAGCCGAAGCGGTCGACGTGCTCTACGCTCAGCGGGTCGTCCAATTCCACTCCCTCGGCGTCGAGCAGCTGGCCGATGGCGCGGTAGTACTCGGCGAGGGCGCGGCGGTGGCCGGCGATGGCCGCCACCTGGCGCGAGCGCGCCTCGGTCAGGTCCTCCTGGATCTGCAGCACCTGGAAGCTGGTGGAGAGGCCGTTCTCGTAGCGCTTGCGCTCGGCGTCGAGGTTCTGCTCCGCGAGGCGGGTCGAGGCGCCGGCGGACTCGATCTCCTGCTGGGCGGTACGCACGCCGCGCACGGCGCGCCGCACCTCGGTGCGCACCGTCTCCTGCAGCTGGGTCATCTACGCCTTGCCCTGCTCGAGGTTGACGTCGGCGATCGCTTTGCGGGCGCGCGCGGCGCGGTTCTGCAGCGGGTAGGCGAAGTCGAGCTGCAGGCGCCAGCCGTCGAAGTCGCGGTCGCGCAGCTGGCGAATCGAATCCGAAACGCCGCCCGCGACGACCTCGCCGGTGACGGGATTGCGCACGGTACCGCCGATGCCGTTGTAGCCGTAGCGCGCCGTGAGGTTGAGCTGCGGCAGCATCTGGTTGCGGAAGAAGGCGACGTCGAGCGCGCGCAGGTCGATCTGCAGCTCCTGGTTTCGCAGCTCGGGGCGCTCCTGCAGGGCGGTGCCGATGGATTGGGCGAGATCGATCTGCGTCGGCGGCGTCTCGGGCGGAGTGGTGGGGACGATCGGCAGGTCCCACAGCTGCCCCTCCTCGAAGTGGAGGAGCTGGCGGAGGGTGTCCTCGGCGTTGTCGCGGGTCTGCTGCGCCAGGATGATCGACTCCTGCCGGGTGGCGATGCCCACCTCGCTCTGCACCAGCTCGAGCGGCGCCAGGGTGCCGACGTCGACGCGCACCTTGTTCATGCGGTGGAGGTCCTGGGCGAGGCCGAGGCTCTCCTGCGCCACCTCCACTTCCTTGCGCGCCTGCACCAGGTCCCAGTAGGCGTTCTCGACCAGCTGCAGGGTGGTGGCCACCTGCTGCTCGAAGGTCTCGCGGCTGATGTCGCTGTTGATGCGCGCGATCTTGATGCCGCGCTCGGTGACGGTGCGCCCTAGGTTGCGCAGCAGGGGCTGGGTGTAAATGAAGTCGAGGTCCGAGCTGTAGACCGGGTTGACGGTGAGGTCGCGGTTGTTGCTCTCGCGGCGGAAGAGGTTGAAGGCAGCGGTCGCGACGCCGCCCCAGGGCACCAGCTGGTCGACGCCGAAGTTGAAGTTGCGCTGTTTGGTGGTGAGCACGCCGGCGCCGGCGAGGCTGCTGGTCGAGGGCGATGTCTCGCGGTCCTCGAAGGCCTGTGCGCCCAGCGCCAGGTCGTAGATGCCCAGCGACTCGCCGATGCGCAGGTGGAACTGCTGGCGGTCGTAGCGCTCGACGAGCAGGCCGAGGTTGCGCTGCATGGCGA
>DATNCU010000491.1:0-3906 GCA_035607145.1 Thermoanaerobaculia bacterium | reverse complement strand
CCTTTTATCACAGCGCCTACGAGGTCCGGAAGGAAGCCGCTCACCGTGAGGTCGCCTATGCCGAACGATAGAGCCGCCTATGCCCGCGCGGAGGACGGAATTCGATCCTTCGCTGAATGGTGTCGCACGTCCGACGTCTTTACTCTGCTGCGCATCCAGAAGGCAGACGAAAAAGCACGGGACGACCAGGGCCCGAGGCCCTCCACACGGAGAAGGAGTTACGAGATGCGATATGAAGCGATGAAGAGAGTCGGGATCCTGACGGCGATGCTGGCGCTCGTCGCCGGCGGGGCCTTCGCCTACGCCAACAGCGTCAGCTACAGCGGCCAGGGCTTGCTCGCCGACGGCTTCGGCGGCTACGACCTGCAGACCGAGATCTGCGGCGTCGCCAACGGGGCCGACGTCGACGGTCCGTACCTGCTGTGGGTGCTCACCGCCACCGGCTCCTCGGCCGCCGACATCACCGGCCCATGGGGCACGGCGGCGATGACGAAGTTCGGCAACGGCACGTTCAAGTACGTCAGCGGCTGGTACAACCCGAGCACGCTCGCTCCCGGCGCGGTGGTTGCGACGTACAACGGCAAGGCGAAGAACGCGCAGCTGGTCATCAGTCACGGTTGCCGGCCGTTCACCCACGGCGCCTGGTGCTCGCCCGGGTTCTGGAAGAACGCCCTTCCCGCCGCCTGGGCGCTGACCGGCTACACGCCGGCCGATCTCTTCAACTCGACGGTGGTGTCGGGCTTCTACGACACTTCCTCCGCCGCCGACCCGACGTTGTTCACGGTGCTCAACACGCCGGGCGCCAACACGTTCGGCAGCGTCTCGGCCCCGTTCGGCCTCAACGCGTTCAACGCGACGGGCGCCTTCCTCACCGACAGCCTGCCGGGCTTCGACTTCGATCCCGCCTTCTTCGGGGGGGACGACAGCCAGACCTGCCCGATCGACCACCACGGCAACTTCAAGTAGGGCCTGCCTTTTCTTTCGGGCGTAGGGCGCAGCAGCGGCGTCCTACGCCAGCCCTTTCTCGCGCGCCACCCGCATCAACGCCAGCCTGCCGTTCACCTTGAGCTTGCGATAGACGTTGTGCAGGTGGGTCTTCACCGTGCCTTCGCCGATATGGAGCTGCTCCGCGATCTCGCCGTTGCGCAGCCCCTTGGCGAGCAGGCGCAGGATGGAGAGCTCGCGCGGCGTCAACAGGCCGCGCATCTCGGCGGCGCCGCGCTCGCGCCGCATGAGGGTCTCCAGCGCCGCCGCCACCGACCGCTTCTCCAGCCACTGCTCGCCGGCGTGGACCTTGCGCAGGCACTGCAGCAGCAGCCGCGACGGCATCTCCTTGAGCACCACGCCGCGCGCACCGAGGCGGATCGCCTCCACCAGCTCGCGCTCGTCGAGTCCCGCCGTGAGCACCACTACCTGCGTCGGGTCGCCCGCGGCGGCCAGCTCGCGCAGCACACCGAGCCCGTCGAGCTGTGGCATGCGTAGGTCGAGGACGAGGACGTCGGGTTGGTGGCGGCGCACCGCCGCCAGCGCTTCGCGACCGTCGACGCAGGTCGCCACCACCTCGAGATCGCCCTCGGCGCGCAGCAACAACGTGAGCGCCTCGAGCACGAGGCGATGGTCGTCGGCGAGCACGAGGCGCATGAGGGCGGCGGGCGGTGCCGATGGGGCGACACGCCCGCAGGCATCCTACTCCCCTCGCTAGCTGGGACCCGTTCGCGCCGCGTCGCTCGCCCGCCGCCGGTGTCCCAGCGAGGCGATCGCCGCCACCAGCTCGCCGGGCGTCACCGGCTTGGCGAGGTGCATGGCGAAGCCCGCCTGCAGCGCTTTCTCGGCATGGACCGGGCCGGCGTAGGCGGTGAGCGCCGCTGCCGGCACCTTGCCGCCGAGCTCCGCAGGCAGCTCGCGCACCCGTCTGAGCAGCGCGTAGCCGTCCTCGCCGGGCAGGCCGATGTCGGAGACCAGAACGTCGGGTGGCGCGCTGGTGAACGAGTCGAGCGCCGCGTCGGTGCTGTCGACCAGCTCCACCGCGGCGCCTTCGTCCTCGAGCACGCGGCGGAACAGCTCCCCGCTATCGACCTCGTCCTCGACCAGCAGCACGCGCAGGCCGGCGAGGACGCCGACCTGCTCGCGCGGCTGGGGCGGCGGCAGCAGCGGCACCGCGTCGACCGGCGGGCTCGGCAGCTCGACGCGGAAGATGGCGCCCTGCCCCTCGCCGTCGCTCTGCGCCGTCACGGTGCCGCCGTGCGCCTCGACGAGGTGGCGGACGATGGCGAGGCCGAGACCGAGGCCGCCGTACGAGCGCGTCGTCGAGCTGTCGCGCTGGCGGAAGCGGTCGAAGACGAAGGGCAGGAACTCCGCCGGGATGCCGATGCCGTCGTCGCGCACCTCGATGACGAGGCGGGCGTCCTCGACCCACGTGCGCAGGATGACGTGGCCCCCCTCGCCGGTGAACTTGACGGCGTTGGCGAGGAGGTTCCACACCACCTGCTGCAGCCGCGCCGGGTCGGCGGCCAGCGGCGGCAGCTCAGGCGGCACCTCCAGGCGCAGGTCGATGCGGCGAGCGAGCGCCGCCGGCCGCACGGTGTCGGCGACGGTGGAGAGCAGCGTGCCGACGTCGACCGGCTGCAGCTCCAGCCGCGTCTTGCCCGTGATGATCGCCGACATGTCGAGCAGGTCGGAGACCAACTGCGACTGCGCGCGCGCGTTGCGCTCGATGACCGCCGCGGCGCGTTCGACCGTGGCCTGCTCGGGGCGCGCCGCGGCGAGCACCGCCGCCCAGCCGAGGATGGCGTTGAGCGGCGTGCGCAGCTCGTGCGAGAGGGTGGCGAGGAAATCGTCCTTGAGCCGGTTGGCGGCCTCCGCCTGCTCGCGCGCTTCGCGTTCACGGAGCAGCAGCTCGGCGCGCGCCTCCTCGGCGCGCTGGCGCTCGGCGATCTCGCGGCGCAGCTCGGCGTTGGCGAGCTCGAGCTCCTGGGTGCGCTGGCGCACCAGGTCCTCGAGGCGGCTGTAGGCGCGCCGCACCTCCGCCTGCAGCGCCACCTTCTCGACCGCGTGCTGCACGGCGCGGGTGAGCGACTCGCCGTTGATGCGCCCCTTGACCAGGTAGTCCTGGGCGCCGCGCTTCATCGCCTCCACGGCGAGCGCTTCGTCGCCGCGGCCGGTGAGCAGGATCACCGCCGGTGCCGGCAGCGGCCGCGCGGCGAGCTCGGCGAGCACCTCGAGGCCGTTGGCGTCGGGCAGCTGGTAGTCGAGCAGCAGGCAGTCGAAGCCGGCCGAGAGCCGCAGCAGCGCCTCGGCGGCGGTGCCGGCGGACTCCACGACCGGCGGTGGCACCAGCCCCGCCATGTGGCGGCGGTAGGTCTCGCGGTCCTCGGGGCTGTCGTCGACGACGAGGACGCGCAGCGGGTTGTCGTCGCGCGCGGTCACTCCGCCGGCAGCACGACGGTGTCGAACCAGTAGGACTTGAGGCTGTCGAGGGCGCGGCGGAACTCGGGCAGGTCGACCGGCTTCTGCACGTAGCTGTTGGCGCCGGCGCGGTAGCAGGCCTCGACGTCGCGGTCGTCCCGCGAGGTGGTGAACACCACCACCGGGATCTGCCGCAGCTGCTCGTCGGCCTTGATGCTGGCGAGGACCTGGCGGCCGTCGGTGCCCGGCAGGTTGAGGTCGAGCAGGATCAACCGCGGCCGCGGCGAGCGTTCGCCGCGGGCGAAGTGGCCGCGGCGGAAGAGGTAGTCGAGGGCCGCATCGCCGTTCTCGACGTGCACCAGGGGGTGGACGAGGCCGCCGCGCTGCAACGAGCGCCGCGTCGCCTCGAAGTCCTCGGGGCTGTCCTCGACCACCAAGATGGGGCGAGCCCGCTCAGCCAACGTGGTCCCCTCCGGCCCGTTCCGCCAAATCCCCGGATAG
>DATNCU010000133.1:0-2639 GCA_035607145.1 Thermoanaerobaculia bacterium | reverse complement strand
CGGCTCACCTTCCACAAGAGCGAGGTAGCCGCGCTCGACGCGCCCCTCACGCCACGCCTTCGCCAGCGGCGCCGTCGCCGCCGGCCGGCGCGCGAACAGCAGGACGCCCGTCGTGTTGCGGTCGAGCCGATGCGCGAGCCGCAGGAACGGCGGCCGCCCCTCCCGCCACGCGAGCCGCAGCAACGCCCACTCGTCCATCGCCAGCTCACCTTCCGAGCGCGGACCTTCCGCCGGCTGCGACAACACACCAGCCGGCTTGTTCACCGCCAACAGCCAGCCATCGTCGAACAGCACATCGATCGGCGGCGGCTCCCACGTCGCGAACCCCCGAAGCTCGGCGGCCGGTAACTCCAACACATCGCCCACGGCCAGAGCCTTGCCTTGCACCCGCACCACCTCGCCGTTGCGTCGCACCGCGCCATCGGCAATCAGCAGCCGCGCCCGACGGCGTGATAACGGCGTCGCTGCCGCGAGAAATTGATCGAGCCGCGTGCCGGCCTGCTCGTGCCGCACCACCAGTCGCTGACGAGCAGCTTCGACTTCGCCGAGATCACTCACTCGTGGTGGAAGGTAGCAAAGCTATCGGCATTCCACAGGCCCCGGCGTGTGCATGGGCTGTCGCCGCCGAGATCGGAAAGCTGACTACACGGGCACCGCGCTGCCTCGTCCGAGCAGCGCTCTGACACGGCCGCCGATCCCCACGGCCCCGGACTCCAGTGGCGGCTGATGCAGGAGGTGGAGCGGGCCGTCCTTGTCGAGCAACTCCGCGCGGCCGCGGCCGTGCTCGTCGCGCCAGCAACGTAGCGTCGCGCGGGTGTTTCCCACCCGCAGGCCCTGCAGCTCGATCTCGGGCAGCCATTCGGGGAGCAGCGGGTCGACGACCAGCGTGTGCAGCGCGGCGTAGGGCGCGAGGCCGAGCAGCGACTGCACCACCAGCGGCAGCGCGCTGGCGTTCCACGTCTGCGGCGTGTTCGAGCGCGGGTAGGCGCCCGGGGTTGGGTGCTCGTCGGGGGAGTAGCCGCCGATGGTCTCGGGGATGCGGTTGCCGCCGTAGAGCTCGGCCAGCGCCAGCAAGCCCTCGGCGACGCGCAGCGCTTCGGCGTCGAAGCCGAACCGGCGCAGGCCGAAGCAGATGGTCGCGTTCTCCACCGCCCACACCGAGCCGAGGTGGTAGCTGAGCGGGTTGTAGCTCGTGTGCTCGGTCGACAGCGTGCGAATTCCCCAGCCGCTGAACATGTCGGGCGCCAGCAGCCGCGACGCCACCTCGCGGCGGCGCGCGCGCGGCACGATGCCGCTCGCCAGGCAGTGGCCGACGTTCGAGGTCACCACGCGCAGCAGGCGCTTCTCGCTGTCGAGCGCCAGCCCGTAGAAGCGCTCGCGCGGATCCCAGAAGTCGCGGTCGAAGCGCCGGCGCAGGTCGCGCGCCGAGCGCCACCACGCGCGCGCCTCGCGCCGCTCTCCCATCACCCACGAGAGCAGCGCCATCAGTTGCTGCGCGGCGTACCAGTAGCCCTGGATCTCGCACGTCGCGATCGGCGGCGCCACCGGCTCGCCGCGCTCGTCGACGATGGCGTCGCCGCTGTCCTTCCAGCCCTGGTTCTTGGTGCCCTGGCTCGACTTGGTGAGGTACTCGAGATAGCCGTCGCCGTCGCGGTCGCCGTAGGTGCGCGCCCATTCGAGCACGCGCTTCGCGGTGGGCAGGTGGCGGCGCACCAGCTCGCGGTCGCCGCTCCACGCCCACAGGTTGCCGAGCGCGATGACGTACATCAGCGGGCTCGCGAAGTCGGCGTAGTAGGCCGAGTAGGGGTTCTTGCCCCGGCGCGCCAGCGGCCCCGTGCGCACCTGGTAGGGGATGCGGCCGGGCTCCTCGTCGCGCCAGTCGAAGACGCGGTCGGACTGCAGGCGGCCTAGGCGGGTGAGGGCGCCGTCGAGCATGGCGCCGCGGTCGAGCATCGCCGCCTGCCAGCCGGCGGTCAGCGCGTCGCGGCCGAAGAACGCCGGGTAGAGCGGCACTCCCGCCTGCAGCGCCAGCCATTCGTCGGGCTGGCCCTCGAGCTGGGGGAAGGAGGCGAGGTCCTCGACGGCGCGCGCGAGGATGCGTTCGACGAGCGCGTTGCCGGGCGAACGCAGCACGGTCATCTCGCCGCGCCAGGTCTCTCGCGTGCGCATGCGGGCGGCGCGGCTCGCCTCGTCGAGGGGGCGATCGGGATCGGTGGCGTCGACGCGCAGCTCGAGCACCACCTGCTCGCCGGGCGCGAGACGGATCGGCGTCACGATGCGGTCGCGCTCGGCCCGCGGCGCGCCGGGGCCGCTCACTGCGATGGTGGTCGCGAACGGCAGCTGCGCGTGCTGGTAGCGCAGCCGCACCTCGGCACCCGCGGGCTCGGCGGCGACCTCCGCCTCCTGCTGCCGCTTGCCGTCATTGGCCTCGAGCAGATCCGCGTAGTCGGCGGCGAACACCCACGCCACCTCGCAGGCCACCTCGCGGCGCGAACGGTTGGCGATGCGCAGCGTCGCGCGCAGGCGATCGAGCTCCACCTCGTAGAGCAGCCGCAGGTCGAGGCTGCGGTGGGGGACGCCGTGCTCGTCGGTCGTCACCTCGTCACCCGACTGGCCGCTGCCGCCGCCGCCGAACTCGG
>DATNCU010000461.1:0-2784 GCA_035607145.1 Thermoanaerobaculia bacterium | reverse complement strand
CCGCCCACGGCAGGTGGGTGTGCGGGTCGACGAAGCCGGGGACCAGCGTGCCGCCGCCACCGTCGAGCCGTGCCGCCTCGGGCAGCTCGCCGAAGCGGCGCCGACGCTCGTCCGCGGCGCCGGCGAAGGCGATGCGGCCGTCGCGGCAGAGCACCTCGGCGCCGCGCAGGCGCAGCACCTGGCTCTGCTCGCGGCCGCGCCGCGGAGTGGTGCCGCGCGGCGTCGCCAGCTCGGCGAGGTTGGTGATCAGCAGGTCGCTCACCGCCGCGCTTCCTCGCTTGCGACGAGACCGACGTGCGCGGCGCCGAGCTCGCGCACGCTGTCGGCGAGCCAGGCTTCGACCGTCTCCCAAGCGAGCGGCTGGGCGAGCGGCGGCATCGGCTCGCCTGCGACCTCGGAGAGGTCGGCAAGCCCCTTGAGCGCCTGCAGCGCGAAGTCGCCGACGTGGCCGAACTTGTCGGGCGCGCGAGCGAGCAGCTCGGCGAGCGGCAGCTTCCGGCAGAGCAGGTAGAGGTCGACGAAGTCGCGCCGGCTGCCGCGGCTGATGATGGCGCCGAGCTTCATCAGCCCGAGGTCCAGCGCGGCCGCGACCTCCACGCCGCGATGCTCCTGCGGCGGGTCAGCGAGCGGGTACGGGTAGTAATAGAGGCGCACGGCCGGTCCGCCGGCGCCGGACTCGCCACCCGCGACGCGCAACGAGAGGAAGCCATCGCGCGCCGTCTCCACTTGGACGCCGGGCGCGGCGGCGAGGAGAGCCTGCAACAGGTCGCGCCGGTCGGGCGGCGTGAGCCGGTTGGCCATCGCCATGAAGTCGAGGTCGCGTACGGTGCGATGCCCGAGGTAGAGCGCCAGCGCCGCCGAGCCGGCGAGATAGAGCTCGGCCTCGGCGAGCGGTGCGGCGAGCTGCGCGAGCAGCGCGTCGCTATCGGGGGCCAGCGCGTCGCCGTGTGTCAGCGGAAGCGGCACGCCGGGACGATATCGCGGGGCGCGCGAGCTCAGCTTGAATACCCGGTGTCCGGGCGCACCGATGCGCACGCCACCGCTGCGTTGCCGTCAGCGAGCGCCGCCGTTGACTCTCAGGCCAGCGGCCAGAGCTCGTGGGCGAGCGGGTGCGGCGGCGCGCTGCGCACGCCGAGCACGCGTTCCCAGAAGGCGCGGCTCCGCCGCGACAGCGCGCGACCGCCACGGCGCTCGAGCAGCGAAGCCAGCGCGTCGCGACCGATGGTGCGCACGAGCCAGCGCAGATCTCCGCCACTCCCTTCTTCCATCAGCCGCGCGGCGAGGAAGTCGCGGTGTGCCGGCGCGCGCAACTCGTGCTCGGCGTAGCCGGCGAATCGTTGCCGCACCGTCGCGGGCAGGCCCTCTGCGGAGATCTCGGCGTCGGCCTCAGCCGCGCCCGCCGACCCGACGCCCCGGCCGCTGCTCAACCCTGCTGCCGCTCGCGCGGCGGCATGGGGTGGATGGTGGCGCGGCGCTCCTGGTCCTCGGCCATGTCGGCCTCGAGGATGCGGGCGTAGAGCTCGATGGTGTTCTTGAGCTTCATCTGCAGCTCACGCCGGCGGTGGCGCAGCTCGGCCATGCCGCGCTCGATGCCGGTCGTCTGCTCGATCGCCTGCTGCACGAGACGATCGGCGGTGAGCTCCGCCTCTTTCACCAGCAGCTGCGCCTCGCGCTGCGCGTTGGCGAGGATCTCGTCCGAGACCCGCTGCGCGCGCAGTAGCGTCTCCTGCAGCTCGCGCTCGCGCTCCTCGCCCTGGCGCAGCCGCAGCTCGCTGCGGTCGCGCTCCTCGCGCACCTTCTCCACGTCAGCGAGCGCCCGCGCCAGCTCCTCGCTCACCACGCCGAGGAACTCCTCGACCTCGTTGGGGTCGTAGCCGCGCAGGGCGTGGCCGAACTTCATCTTGCCGATGTCGAGCGGGGTGAGCGCCATGGGTCGACCTGCCTTCCGGTGGTGACTGCTCGTAAGCGACAGGAACGCAAGATGTTAACACGGCTCGGCGGTAGCGCGGCGGAAGCCGCGGCCGGCCGGTGCCCTACAGGGGCCTGCTCAGCCGCGTGGTCCGAAGAGCGCCGTGCCCACGCGTACGTGCGTGGCGCCTTCCTCGATCGCCACCGCGAAGTCGTCGCTCATCCCCATCGAGAGCCAGCCGGAGAAGCCCTCCCAGCCAGGCGTCGAGGCAAGCTCGTCGCGCAGCGCGCGCAGCTTGCGGAACCACGGCCGCGATGCCTCCGCGTCGGGCCCGGGTGGCGGGATCGCCATCAAGCCGACGAGGCGCAGCCCGGGCAGCTCGCGCAACGGCGTCAGCTCCCGCGCGAGCCCCTGCGGCGCGAAGCCGTGCTTGCTCGCCTCGCCGGCGAGGTTGACCTCGACGAAGCCGTCGACGGTGGAACCGCGGCGCTGCGCCTCCGCCGCCACCGCGGTGAGGATCTTCGGGCGGTCGAGCGCGTGAAACGTGTTGAACAGCTCCGCCGCCTGCCGCACCTTGTTGGACTGCAGCGGTCCGAGCAGGTGCCACTCCGCCTCGGCGAGGTCTGCAAGCTCGGCGCGCTTGCCCGCCGCCTCTTGTACGCGGTTCTCGCCAAAGGTGCGCACACCGGCGGCCCACGCGGCGCGCAGCCGCTCGGCCGGCTGGCTCTTCGACGCGGCGACGAGGGTCACTGACGCGACGTCGCGCCCCGCCGCAGCACAGGCTTGGGCAATGCGCTCGCGGATCGCCTCGACATGCGCGGCCACGTCGCCCATTGTCATCGCGAGCGGAGCGAAGCGATCTCGGTGGCGCAGCA
>DATNCU010000453.1:0-3506 GCA_035607145.1 Thermoanaerobaculia bacterium | reverse complement strand
CATCGCGTTTCCGGCCGCAGAGCGGCCCGCCCGCCGCCGCCGAAACCCCTGGATGAAAAAGCTCGGAGAGCTCCTCGTCGAACGCGAGTGGGTGACGCGGGACCAGCTGACGCAGGCCCTGCGCCACCAGCAAGTGTTCGGCGGCCGCCTCGGCACCTGCCTGCTCGAGCTGACGCTGCTGTCCGAGGACCGCCTCACCAAGGCGCTCTCCGACCAGCTCGGCGTGCCGGCGGTGACGCAGGACGACCTGCGCGTCATCCCCGAGAGCCTCACCGAGCAGGTGCCGGCGAAGCTCGCCTGCCGCATCCGCGCCATCCCCTTCGAGCGCTTCGGCAACGCGCTCTCGGTGGCGATCGCCGACGTACGCGACCTGCAGGCGCAGGACGAGCTCGCCTTCGTCACCAGCAAGCGCCTCAAAGTCCACGTCGCCCCCGAGGTGCGCATCCTCGAAGCGCTCGAGAAGCACTACAACTGCCACGCCGAGCCGCGCTACTCGCGGATCTGGGACCGGCTCAACCGCGCCAAGTACCTGTGGCAGGAGGAGACGCCGGCCGCCGGCACCCGCCGCCGACCCGAGGCGACGCCGACGACGGAGCCGATGCGCCCGTACTCCGGCCCCGAGTGGCAGCCGTCGCCGCCGCCCCCCTTGGAGTCGGGAGTGCACACCATGGCAGCTGCCGCGGCGCGGACGGCCGCAGCCGCAGCGCCCCAGGCGGCGGCGGCCCCCGCACCGGTCGTGCAGGCCCCCCCCGCGCTGGTCGTGCAAGCCCCGCCGGAGCCGGCAGCGCCGGCCGCTGCGCCCGCGAAGCGACGGTGGTTCTCGCGGGCTCCGAAGGACGTGCCCGCTCCCGCACCCGTGCCTGCAGCCGTTGCTCCGCCGCCGGCCGCGCCGCAGGTGGCTGTTGCGCCGCCGCCCGCGCCGGTGGCTGCCGCGCCAGTCGCGCCGCCGACGCCCGCGCCGGTGGCCGCTGCGCCGGTTCCGAGGCCCGTCGCCACCGCGGCGGCGCAGCCGCCTGTGGCCGCGCCGCCGGTCCAGCCGCCGCCGCGAGCTCAGGCGCCGGCCCCACCTCGCTCCGCGGCGCCGCGCGCCGTCGCCGCGCCGGTGAGGACGGCGCCCCCAGCGGCGGCGTCACCGCGATCCACGCCGGCAGCGCCGGCCGCGCCGGCCGCGCCGGGACCCGAGAGCGACACGGACACCCTGCCGCCGGCGCCGACGCCGACACCCCTCGTGCAGGCCGCGCCCGAGCCGCCGACCCCAGCCCCCGCCGCCGCGGCCGAGCAGGAATCGAGCGACACCTCGCCGCTGCTCGTCCCCAAGCCGGTGGCCACGGTCGCCGACTTCGAGGCCCGCATGGGCGAGGTGGAGGAGCGCGACGACGTCGCCCACGCGGCGCTCTCGTTCCTGAGCCGCCGCTTCCAGCGCAGCCTGCTGTTCATGATCCGCGGCAACGTGGTGGCTGCCTGGATGGGGGGCGGCGAAGGGGTCGACCAGCGCCTCTTCGGCGAGATCGAGGTGAGCTTCGACGAGCCCTCGCTCTTCCTCAACCTGCGCGAAGGCAGCCCGTTCTACCGCGGGCCGCTGCCGCGTCTCGACGCCCACCAGCGGCTGGTGCGCGCCTGGGGCGGCAAGTACCCGAAGGAGTGCCTGCTGCTGCCGGTGCGCATCAAGAAGCGGCTGGTGGCGGCCGTCTACTGCGACGGTGGCCACGACCAGCTCGCCGACTTCGACCTCGGCCAGCTGCAGCAGGTGGCGGCACTGATGGGGCGCGGGCTCGAGTCCTTCCTGGCCAAGCGCAAGCGCGGCTGAGGCTGCGCGACCCCCTCACTCGCCGCCTTCACCGCGCCGCCACTTCCTGCCGGCCAGCGCCGTCACCACGCCGTGCAGCGTGCGCACTTCCTGCTCGGTGGGGGAGGCGCGGGCGATGAAGTTGCGCAGGTTGCGCACCATGTTGGCGCGGGTGTGGGGCGGCCAGAGGAAGTTGGCGGCGTCGAGCTCGCTCTCGAGGTGGCGGAAGAGGCCGTGCAGCTCGGCGCGGGTGGGGCGGCGGTGGCGCTCGGAGTCGAGGCCGGACGGCGGCTCGGCGGTCTCGTCGCGGCCGGCCTGGTACCACTCGTAGGCGATCAGCATCACCGCCTGCCCCAGGTTGAGCGACGAGTAGGCGGGGTTGAGCGGCACCGTCAGCATGGCGTCGGCGAGGGCGACCTGGTCGCTGTCGAGCCCGGTGCGCTCGGGACCGAAGAGCACGCCGCAGCCGGCCCCGTCGGGCGCAGCCTCGCGAATCTGCTGCACTGCCTCGCGCGGCGTCAGCACGGGCTTGCGCAGGTCGCGCGGCCGGGCCGTCGAGGCGTAGAGCCGGCGCAGGTCGGCGACGGCGTCCTCCAGGCGGTCGAAGACGCGCGCCGCTTCGACCACGCTGTCGGCTCCCGAGGCGGCCGCCAGCGCCCGCGGGTTCGGCCACGGCGGGCGCGGCGCCACCAGCCGCAGGTCGGTGAGCCCGCCGTTGAGCATGGCGCGGGCGGCGGCGCCGACGTTCTCTCCCAGCTGCGGCGCGACCAGCACGATCGCCGGGCCGCCTAGCCGTGATCGTTGGGTGGAGTCGGAGCCTGCCATGGACGTTGTTCTACACTAAGCGGGCTCCACGAGCTGCCGAGCCTTGGAAAGCCAGTCGCCGCCAACCCCGTGACCGAAGTCCGCCTGCCCACCCTCGACCGGCGCCTGCGGGTGCGCGTACAGGCCGGGGCCTTGCTCCTCGTGGTGGTGGCCCTGCTGCTCACGCAGCTGGTGCTCGAGAACCGCCGTGCCGCGCGCCGCCTCGGTGTCACTCTCGGCGACCGCACGCCCGGGCTCGACATCGCGACGGTGGCGCCAGACGGTCCGGCGGCGCGGGCGGGGCTGCGGGCGGGGGACCGCGTGCTGGCGGTGGACGGCAAGGCCATCGCCGACGCCGAGGGATATCAAGTCGCTGCCCGCAATTTGCGGCCGGCGGGGAAGGTGCCGTTCCTCGTCGAGCGCGGCGGCCAGCGGCTGGTGCTCGGCGTCCGGCCCGGCATGCCGCTCGAGTGGAAGGACTGGATCCTCGCCGCCCTCGGCGCCCTCGCCTACCTCGCGCTCGCCCTACTGGCGCTCCGCCAGCAGGAGAACGACCTGCGGGCGCGGCTGCTGCTGCTCTTCTCCTTCGCCGTGGCGCTCGAGCTGGCCCTGCCGTGGGCGGTCTCGCCGACGCTGCTCGCGCTCGTCGTCACGCCGGGGTTCTACCTGCTCACCGGCCTGCAAATGGGGCTCGAGCTGCACCTCGCCACCGTGATCGCCGACCGGCCGCCGTGGCTCGACCGTCACCGCTGGGTGGTGCCGACTTACTACGTCGTCGGGCTGACCTTCGCGGCGCTCGGCATCCTCACCTACGTCGCCGGCAGCGGGATGGGCGTCGAGCTGCCGTGGACACCGCGCCAGTTCGACCAGGTCCTCAACACCGTCGCCCTGCCGCTCTGGGCCTTCGCCGAGATGG
>DATNCU010000131.1:0-3215 GCA_035607145.1 Thermoanaerobaculia bacterium | reverse complement strand
GCCCGGCGCCGGCAGCGACGCCGGCGCCCTGCGCACCACGGCCCGCCGCGACGGCGACGGCTACGTGCTCAACGGCAACAAGGTCTTCATCACCAACGGCACCCACGCCGACCTGGCGCTAGTCTTCGCCACCGTCGACCCCGAGAAGAAGCACCGCGGCATCACCGCCTTCATCGTGCCGCTCGACACGCCGGGCTTCTCGCGCGGCGGCCACGAGTACAAGCTGGGCGTCAACGCCTCGGGCACCACCGAGCTGGCGTTCCAGGACATGCGGGTGCCGGCCTCGCAGCGGGTGGGGGAGGAGGGCGAGGGCTTCAAGATCGCCATGGCGACGCTCGACGGCGGCCGCGTCGGCATCTCGGCGCAGGCGGTGGGCATCGCCCGCGGCGCCTTCGAGGAGGCGATGGCCTACGCGCAGGAGCGCCAGCAGTTCGGCAAGCCGATCGCCGACTTCCAGGCCATCCAGTTCTACCTCGCCGACATGTCGACCGAGATCGATGCCGCGCGCCTGCTCACCTGGAAGGCGGCGTGGGCCAAGGACCAGGGGCGCCGCTACTCGCTGGAGGCGGCGCAGGCCAAGCTCTACTCCTCGCAGATGGCGCAGCGCGTCACCAACCTGGCGCTGCAGATCCACGGTGGCTATGGCTACACCAAGGAGTACAACGTCGAGCGCTACTTCCGCGACGCCCGCATCACCGAGATCTACGAGGGCACGAGCGAGATCCAGAAGCTGGTGATTGCGCGCGCGGTGCTCGACGCATGACGGCGGCCCTCGAGCCGGCGGCGGCCGCAGGCGTCGACTTCGGCCTCTCGCAGGAACAGGAGCTGCTGCGCCAGGAGGTGCGCCGCTTCGCCGAGGAGCGCATCCGCCCCGGCGTCGCCGAGCGCGAGGCGAAGCGCGAGTTCCCGCTCGAGATCTTCCGCGAGCTGGGCGCCATGGGCCTCCTCGGCTGCTTCGTGCCCGAGCGCTGGGGGGGAGCCGGCTTCGACCAGGTGAGCTACGTGGTGGCGATCGAGGAGCTGGCGCGCGTCTGCCCCTCCGTGGCGGTCACCGTCAGCGTCACCAACTCGGTGTGCTGCTGGCCGATCCTGGAGTACGGCAGCGACGAGCTGCGCGACCGCGCGCTGCGCGAGCTCGCCGGCGGCGAGGCGATCGGCGGCTTCGGCTTGACCGAGCCGAGCTCTGGAAGCGACGTTGCGAGCCTGCGCACGCGGGCGCGGCGCGAAGCCGACGAGTGGGTGCTCGACGGCGAGAAGGCGTGGATCACCAACGCCGGCTACGCGCGCTGGTACGTGGTGCTCGCCCGCACCGGGGAGGCGGGCGCGCACGGCATCTCTGCGTTCGTGGTGCCGGCCGACGCTCCCGGCTTCAGCGCCGGCGCCGCCGAGCACAAGATGGGTCTGCGCGCCTCGCACACCGCGGCGATCTACTTCAACAGCTGCCGCATTCCCGCCGGCAACCTTCTGGGAGTTGAGGGGCAGGGATTCAAGATCGCGATGGCGACGCTCGACCACTCGCGGCTCGGCATCGCCGCTCAGGCGGTGGGCATCCACCAGCGGGCGCTCGAGCTGGCCGTCGGGTACGCCCGCGAGCGCCGCCAGTTCGGCAAGCCCATCGCCGAGCACCAGGCGATCCAGATGAAGCTCGCGCAGATGGCCACCGAGCTCGAAGCGGCGCGGGCGCTGACGCGTGCGGCGGCGTCGCTGGCGGACAGCGGCAGCAAGGACGCGCCGCGCTTCGCCTCGCAGGCCAAGCTGTACGCCAGCGAGGCCGCCAACCGGGCCTGCTGGGAGAGCCTCCAGATCCACGGCGGCAACGGCTTCTCCGACGAGTACGAGATCTCGCGCCTCTACCGCGACGTCCGCGTCACCGCCATCTATGAAGGCACCAGCGAGATGCAGCGGCTGGTGATCGCGCGACGGCTGCTGCGCGGCTAGCGGAGGCGATACCTGCTGGCGATTTGCTGAGGCACCTGCCGGCCGCCCCCCTGCGCTTGCTAGACTCGCAGCAACTCGAACAAGAAGGTCTTCGGCCGGCAGTCGGCGCTCGCTGAGACGGGCGGTCGGCTCCGGCGTAGGAGGAACGGGTGAGGATCGGGCGCCGGCTTGCATGGTGTGCAAGCGTTGCACTGTTCGCGGGTTGCCCGCTGTGGACTGCGCCGGCGCTTGCCGGCGACCAAGAATTTAGCGCCAAGCCCCTCAGCCCGGCCGAGCGACACGCAGTCAAGCTCGTGGCCGAGTTTCTCGCCGGCGGCGAGGCGGCCTGGGTCCCTCAGCTCGCATCGAGCTCGCCCCTGCGCCGCTACGGCACGGTCGGGGCGGCAGAGGCGATCGCTCTGCGCACGGGACCACATGAGAAGGCAACCTGGCGGCTCCGGACGCAGACCGGCTCCGACTCGCCTGGGCGCGCGGTCTTCGGTGTCGTCCATCCCAGCGGCATGGACGACACCGTCGTTCTCCAGCTCGGAGAGGAAGCGGGGGCGTGGAAGCTGGTCGACGTGAGGAGCAGCATCGACGTCGTGCCGGCGAGCGCAGGCAAGGCGGCCGATGACAACCGCTCGGCTCCATCGCGAGGGGATCGCAGTGGCGGCGCTACCACTCTCACTCTTCCTGGTGGAAGTGCGGCCGCGCTCGGCGTGGGTCTGTTGACCCTTCTCCTCGCGGTTTTCAGCCGCCGTACGCATTGGCGCATTGCCGCCGCCATCGCCTCGGTGGTCGTAATCTGGACGTCCGCCCTGGGCTGCCAGCGATCGGCCGATCGCGGCGCGCGCACCATTCCTAAGAAGACACCGCCTGCGCCGGCGGCGGACCCGCTCGTCTCGCTGCTGCCGCTCAAGCGAGCTCTCGCCGGCGGCAACGGCGTCGACATCGAAGCACTGTTCGCGCGCGCGCCGGCAAACGGGCCATCGGCTGAGATAGCGAGGCTCTGGAAGGCCGATCTCCGTTTGCGCCAGTCGCGGCTGCGCGAGGCGGAAGAGCTCTTGAAGCCCCCGACCGGCCCCGAGTCGCCTCCGCCGCTGCAGCCCTGGTTGGCAGGCCGACTGGCCTTCCTGCAAGGCAAAGAGGAAACGGCAGTGGCTTCGCTCGAGGAAGCGGCCACCGTCGGCGTCGCTCACGACGGTCTCACCATGGAGGTCGTCGACACCTACTTGCAGTTCGGCCGGCCCTACGAGGCCGGTGTGGAGCTCAGAAACCTGGCGGTCGGCGGCTCGCGG
>DATNCU010000384.1:0-5400 GCA_035607145.1 Thermoanaerobaculia bacterium | reverse complement strand
GGCGAGCAGCGCGGCGCCGAGGTCGCTGCGCAGCTCCGCGGAATCGGGCTCGATGGCGGCCGCTCGCAGCAGCGCAGCGACGGCGGCGTCCGCCTCGCCGGCCAGCAGCTCGGCCGCACCGTCGGCGGCCAGCGGGAGGCGCGAACCCGCACCACCCGCCTCCTGGCTTGCCGGCCGATAGCCGACTCCAGCAGGCGTCGCCGCATCGACGAAGCCGCGGCGCAGCTCCCCCACCACGGGCGCAGCCGGCGCGAACGCCGCCCAGCGCCGCCCGCCGGTGAGCCTCGGCGCGCCGTAATCCACCACTGCCGCGCTCGCCACTACCACCGGCCGACTCGGTGGCTCGGCAGAGACCTCGCGCCGCGCGTCGCTGCCGACGTGGAAGCTCCACAGCAGCGCCCCGGTGGCCGCCAGGACGATGCCCAGCCCGGCCGCCTTGCTGCCGGCGATCTGGACCAGCGGGTACGGCACGCTGGGCGCCACCGGCATCCGCCCCAGCTCCTCTTCGAGCAGGAAGATCGTCGCCTGGGCGAAGCTGGTGCAGCAGTCGGGGCAGCCGGCGAGGTGCTCCTCCAGCCGCAGCCGGCGTTCGGGAGGCAGCCCCCCTTCGAGGTACTCGGCCAAGATCTCCGTCGTCGGGCAGTCGGCCATCAGCGCGCCTCCCGGCGCACGGAGGAGTCCTTCCGAAGGGGGGCTGCCAGAGCCAAGTTGCACGCTTAGACGGACGCGAGTCGGATTTTTCCCCCATCAGTCGGCTATGTTCTGCTCGTTTGTCACATGAACGGCCACCGCGCGGCGTCGAACCCCCTGGCCGGGCGGTCCGGCGGCCTAGAGCTGCGCGAAGGCGTCGAGGTCGAAACGCTCGAGCACCGACCGCATCCGCCCCGCGTCGCGGTACTCGGGGGCGTCGGCGACCGCCCGCAGCTCCAGGCCGCCGAGGCGCACGAAGAGGTGGTGCCCCTCGACGCCGCGCGCCGGCCAGCGGCCGAGGCGCAGCGCCCAGGCCGCCTGCTCGCTCGCCGGCAGGGTGCCGCGCCAGAAGAGGTGGAACCACATCGCCCGCGGTGCCGCCTCGCCATCGCCCTGGAGGAGGTCGACGCTGACGAAGTCGGCCTGCGGCAGGTCGTCGTAGGCGACTCGCCAGCGGTAGCCGGCGAGCGGCCCCGAGAGTGCCGGCAGCATGCCGAGGAGCAGCCGCTCGGCCTCGGCGCGCTCGTCGGCGGTGAGCTCGCCCGGGCGCGCGCCCTGGCGCAGCAGCGTCGAGAGGCGCTCGACCGGGTTCGCTGCGGCTGCTCGCTCGCGGCCGCCGCGGCAGGCGAGACCGCCGAGCGTGACGACGATCAGCAGGGCGAACACCGCGACGCGAACGAGCGTCCCGACGATACGGGAGGGGCGGGCGGTGACGGCGGGGCGGCGACGCATGCGCAATTGCGGTGCGGGTGGCCGCGCGGCGGCGGGCTCCGACCGAAACCTATAATAAACAGCGTGACCTCGGCGGTGCAGGTGGTGGGCGGCGGCCTCGCCGGCAGCGAGTGCGCCTGGCAGCTCGCCCGCCGCGGCGTGCCGGTGGTGCTGTACGAGATGCGGCCGGTACGGCCGACGCCGGCGCACTCGACCGCCGCCTTCGCCGAGCTCGTCTGCAGCAACTCGCTGCGCAGCGACGAGCCGGAGCACCCGGCCGGCCTGCTCAAGCGCGAGATGGAGGCCTTCGGCTCGCTGGTGATCGCGGCGGCGCGCGCCGCGGCGGTGCCGGCGGGAGGGGCGCTCGCCGTCGACCGCGACCGCTTCTCGGCGCTGATCACCGAGCGGCTGGCCGCGCACCCGCTGGTCGAGGTGCGCCGCGAAGAGGTGCCGGAGGTGCCGGCCGGACCCGCGGTGGTCGCCACCGGCCCGCTCACTTCGCCATCGCTCGCCGCCTCGCTGCAGGCGCTGCTCGGCGCCGAGTACCTCTACTTCTACGACGCCATCGCGCCCATCGTCGACGCCGAGACGCTCGACCTCTCGCAGCTCTTCTGGGCCTCGCGCTACGGCAAGGGCGGCGGCGAGGACTACCTCAACGCGCCGCTCTCGCGCCACCAGTACGAGGCGTTCGTCGCCGCCCTCGTCGCCGCCGAGGTGCTGCCGCTGCACGACTTCGAGCGCGCCCTCTTCTTCGAAGGCTGCCTGCCGGTCGAGGAGATGGCGCGGCGCGGCGTCGACACGCTGCGCTACGGGCCGATGAAGCCGGTGGGGCTCACCGGGCCCGACGGCAGCCGCCCCTACGCCGTGGTGCAGCTGCGGCAGGAGAACCTCGCCCGCACCCACTTCAACCTCGTCGGCTTCCAGAGCCGCCTCAAGTGGGGCGACCAGCAGCGCGTGCTGCGCACCATCCCCGGCCTCGAGCGCGCCGAGTTCGTGCGGCTGGGCCAAGTGCACCGCAACACCTTCATCTGCTCGCCGGTGCACCTCGACGCCCACTACCGGCTCAAGGCGCGGCCGGCGGTGCGGCTCGCCGGGCAGGTCACCGGCGTCGAGGGGTACCTCGAGTCGGCGGCGACCGGGCTCGCCATCGGGCTGTACATGGCGCGCGAGGCGAGCGATGCCGCGGTGGAGCCGCTGCCGGCGACTACGGGACTCGGCGCCCTGGCGCGTCACCTCACGCAATCGGACCCGGTGTCGTTCCAGCCCGCCAACGTCAACTGGGGATTGTTCCTGCCGCTGCCGGGCCGCATAGCGCGCGACGAGCGGAAGCGCGCCTACGCCGCTCGCGCCGCCGAGGAGCTGGCGAGCTGGGCCGCGCGCGCCGGCGTGTCCGTGGAGACAACGCCGGCGGGCGAGCTGCCGACGGCGAGCCTTGTCGAGGCACTGGTGTGATTGCTTCGCTGCGCTCGCAATGACGAAGCCGGCGTCGGGCACGCTCGCCGCTCTGGCCGACCGCTACCTCGAGCACCTCGCCGGCGAGCGCGCCCTCGCCGCCCACACCCTGCGCGCCTACCGCGGCGACCTCGACCGCTTCCTGCTCTTCGTCGGCCGCGACTGGCTCGGCTGCGATCCGTCGATGGTGGAAGCGGAGCAGGTCGACCCCGCAGCCCTGCGCGCGTTTCTCGGCGCCCTCAACCGCGAGGGGCTCGGCAAACGCAGCCAGGGGCGCGCTCTCGCCGCCGTGCGCGGGCTGTTCCGCTGGGCGGTTCGCGAAGGCGAGCTGCCGGCGTCTCCAGCGGCCGCCATCCGCACCCCGAAAGCGCCGCAACGCCTACCGCGCCACCTGCGCCCCGCCGAGGTGGAGGCGGTGCTCGAAGCCGCCGCCTCACCGGCCGAGTCGGCGCGAGGCGGCGCCGCCGCGGCGCGCCTCGGCCTGCGCGACCGCGCCCTCGTCGAGCTGCTCTACGCGAGCGGCCTGCGCGTGGGCGAGCTGGTATCGCTCGACTGGCGCGACCTCGACCTGCAGGCGCGCGTGCTGCGCGTGCTCGGCAAGGGCGACAAGGAGCGCATGGTGCCCTTCGGAGTTCCCGCAGCCGGCGCGCTGCGCGCCTGGCTCGCCGCGTGGGAAGAGGTGCGCACCGGCGCTGCTGCGGCAGCTAGCGACGGCGATGACGACGACGTCATGCCGGTTTTCCTCAACGCCCGCGGCGGCCGCCTCACCGACCGCTCCGTGCGCCGCATCCTCGACCGCTGCGTCGAGGCCGCCGCGCTCGCCACCGGCGTCCACCCGCACACCCTGCGCCACAGCTTCGCCACCCACCTGCTCGAGGCCGGCGCCGACCTGCGCGCCATCCAGGAGCTGCTCGGCCACAGCTCGCTCTCGACGACGCAGAAGTACACCCACGTCGAGGTCGAGCGGCTGCTCGCCGTCTACCGCGAAGCGCACCCGCGGGCCAAAGCACCGTGACGCTCGCGCGTCATCGCGCGACTGTGATCCGCAGCGCTCGCGGCCGCGGGCGACGGCTGCTACGCTGACGCCAAACCGCCAGCGGGTCCGCCATCGACACCCTCTCGCTCGCCGCGCCGCACGCCGTCGAGGCCGCCGCCTCGTTCGGGCCGCGGCTGCTCATCGCCATCCCGGCGCTCGACGAGGAGGCGAGCATCGAGGAGACCATCCGCCGCTGCCTCGCCGCGCGCGAGCACATCGTCGCCACGTCGCCGGTGAGTGCTGTCGAGATCACCGTCGTGAGCGACGGCTCGACGGACCGCACGGTGGAGATCGCCTCGCGTTTCGCCGACGAGATCCAGCTGATCGTCTTCCCGCACAACCGCGGCTACGGCGCCGCCATCCAGGAGGCGTGGCGCCGCAGCGACTGCGAGCTGCTCGCCTTCCTCGACGCCGACGGCACCTGCGACCCGCGCTGCTTCGCCGAGCTGTGCCGCACGCTGGTGGCCGAGGACGCCGCGATCGCCCTCGGCAGCCGCGTCGACGGCGACACCGCGATGCCGTTGGTGCGCCGCCTCGGCAACTGGTTCTTCGCCTCCATGCTCACCGTGCTCTCGGCACAGCGGGTGCGCGACAGCGCGAGCGGCATGCGCGTGGTGCGGCGCGACGCGTTGCCCCGGCTGATGCCGCTGCCCGACGGCCTGCACTTCACGCCGGCGATGAGCGCCCGCGCCGTGCTCAGCGGCGACCTCGGCATCGTCGAGGTGGCGATGCCGTACCACGAGCGCGCCGGGCGCTCGAAGCTGCGCGTCTTCCGCGACGGCCTGCGCTTCCTGCGCGTCATCGTCGAGGAGTCGCTGCGCCACCGCCCCGGCCGGCTGCTCGGTCTCGGCGGCGCCCTCTGCCTCGCCGCCGCGGTGGCGCTGATGGTCGGGCCGACGCTCTACTACCTGCGCCACCGCTCGGTGCTCGAGTGGATGATCTACCGCTTCGTCGTCTCCGACCTCGCCTCGACGCTCTCGGCGCTGCTCTTCTGCTCGGGCTACCTCGCCGACCGCATCGTGCGCGTCACGCTCTCGCCGCGGCGGCGGCCGCGCTCGTGGCTCGACCGCCTCTTCGAGGGCCGCTGGTTCTTCGCCGTGCCGCTGGCGCTGCTCTTCGCCGGCGGGCTCCTGGTGCTGCCGAGCGCCATCGAGCTGGCGGAGACCGGCCACGTCTACGAGCACTGGTCGCGCTTCATCGTCATGTCGTCGTGCTTCTCGGTGGCGTTCGTGCTGGTGGTGACGCGGCTGGTGGTGATCACCGTCGACCTGGTGGCCGACCGCATGGCGTACCTCGCCGAACGCGCGCGCGGCGCCTGATGGGCGAGGACCTCTTCGCGCGCGGCGACGAGTACGACGCCATGCTCGCCACGGGGATCCGGCTCTCCGGCGAGGAGAAGCCGTTCTTCATCGATGGAAGGCTGACGAGCCTCTTCCGCGCGCTGCCGGCCGGCTGGCGGCCGCGGCGGATCCTCGACTTCGGCTGCGGCACCGGCGACACCGCGGGGGCGC
>DATNCU010000275.1:0-10133 GCA_035607145.1 Thermoanaerobaculia bacterium | reverse complement strand
TCGCCCGCCTCGTCCAGAGGGGAGACGTGGGGTCGATCATGCGGGGGACACGGCAAGAACGGCGCCACCGTCGTCGCGCTCCGTCAGCGCCGGCTGACGAGATCCGGATGGCTGTCGGTGGGCGGTGCACACGGTATTTCGGCGCGAGCGCGGCGCCGGCGAGCTGTAGAAGCTGCACCGTTCGCGGACGCGGCTTACAACGATGCGCACGGGTGTGCCGTAGATCATAGGTCCGATTGACGCTCACTCGGCGGCGGCACAAGATGGCCGCCACCCCCGGAGCGGCCCGCCATGGAGTGCCTCGCCACTTTCGTCGTCCTCTTCCTGCTTCCGCTCGCCAGCGCCGCGATGGTGGTGGCGTGGCGGGCGCGCAAGACTGCGCGCGCAAACGCCGCGGAGCTGGCGCAGCTCAAGGGGACGGTGACCGCGCTGTCGGCGCGGCTGGCACGCGAGAGTGCGGCAGCGCCAGCGGCGGCGATGCCGGATGCTGCCGCGGCAGCGTCCGCAGCGCAGCCCGTGCCGCCTGTCGAGCACGCGCCAGCGACACCGATCGAGCCCATCACTCCGCAAGCGGCCGCAGCCGCGACCGCACGCATCGCTGCGGCCGCGGCGGAAACCGTCGCCGCTGCCGGCGATCATGCCGCCCGCATCGAGGCGCCGGCCGCGAGCGTCGCGACACCACCGCGCCCGCCGGCCCGACCGCCGTTTGCCTCCGCACCACCTACGCCTCCCGCGCGCTCGCTCGAGGAGCGCCTCGGCGCGCGGTTGCCGATCTGGATCGGCGCCGTCGCGCTGGTGGTCGGCGTGGCGTTCGGGGTCAAGTACTCGGTGGACCAGGGGTGGATCGGACCCGAGGTGCGCGTCACGCTCGGCATCCTCTTCGGCATCGCACTGCTCGGCGTCGGCGAGGCGCTGCGCAAGTCCACCCCGCTCGTCGCGCAGGGGCTCACCGCCGCTGGCATCGCCGTGCTCTTCGTCGTCGAGCTCGCCACGGTTCACGTCTACCACCTCATCGGTCCGGCCACCGGCTTCGCGCTGCTCGCGCTCACCACCGCGACCGCGGTGGTGCTGGCTCTGCGGCACGGGCCGATCGTGGCGCTGCTCGGCCTCGTCGGCGGCTTCCTCACTCCCGTGCTGGTGTCGACCGGACAGCCCAACGCGCGCCTCCTCTTCGCCTACCTCGCGCTCTTGCAGGCGGGGCTGCTCGCGGTGTCGCGCCGGCGCGGCTGGGCGCCGCTCGGCGGCCTGACGCTGGTGGCGGCGCTCACCTGGGCGGTGGGATGGACGGTGAGCCCGTTCGGGCGGCCCGACGCCTGGGTGATCGGCCTCTTCCTCGTCGTCACCGTCGCCGCGACGCTGCTCGCGAGCGCCGGCAGCGGCGAGCGTTGGGGAGCGCCGCTCGCCGCGTGGGCGCGGGCCCTCGGCGCCGGCGGCGCGCTGATCGTGTCGGCGATCCTCGCCGTGCGCACCGACTACGGCTGGCTCGAGTGGGGCTTCCTCGGCCTGCTCGCCGCCGGCTGCCTGGTGCTGGCGCGGCTCGCCCCGCAGCTTCACGGTCTCGCGTGGCTCGCCGCAGCCGGGGTGTGCCAGGTGCTCGGCATCTGGTCCGACCGGCTGCAGCCCGCAGAGGCGACGCGCTTCTTCGGCGTTGCGGTCGGAGCGCTGCTGCTGCTCGCCGGCGGCGCCTGGGCGCTGCGCGTGCGGGCCGCGAAACCGGCGTGGTGGGCGGCGCTCGCCGCGGTAGCGAGCCTGGCGGTCGACCTCATCGCCTGGCACGGCGCCGACCGCGCCGACCTCGACCTCCCCTGGGGGTGGATCGAGATCGCCCTCGCCGCGCTGTGGATCGTGCTGGCGCTGCCGGTGGCACGGCGGCGCGACGCGCTCGCCGGCAACGAAGCGGTGCTCGCCGCGGCCGCCGCGGCGGCGACGACGCTGGTGAGCTTCGCCGTGCCGATGGAGCTCGACCGGCAGTGGATCACCGTCGCGTGGGCGCTCGAGGTGACGGCCCTCGTCTGGCTCGCCGGCCGCCTGCGCGTACCGCTGCTCGCCCACCTCGCGGCGCTGCTCACCGCGCTGGTCGGCGCGCGGCTACTGCTCAACCCTGCGGTAGTGACGTACCCCATCGGCGAGCACCCGATCGTGAGCTGGCTGCTCTACGGCTACGGCGTGCCGATCGCGTCGCTCGCCGTGGCGACGGTGCTGGCGCGACGCCAAGGCCGGCGCTGGCTCCCCGCCGGCACCGGCGGCGTGGCAGTGGCGCTCGCGGTGGTGTTCCTCGCCCTCGCCGTCCACCAGGCCTTCCACCCGGGATTGAAGCCGGTCGAGCCGTCGCTCGCCGAGTGGGGCGCGCTGACGGTCCTCTGGCTGTCGCTCGCCTGCGCGCTGCTCGCAGGTGCCGGCGCGGCGGCGCGCACTTCCCTAGCCGAGCTCGCGGGGGCGAGCGAAGGCGCCGGCGAAGGCGGCGAAGCGACTCCGACACCTCCCGCACGCCACCCGTGGCCGGAAGTCCGGCTGGGCGGCCCGCTCGTGGTCTGTCTAGCGATCGCCCAAGCGCTCCTCATCCAAGTGGCGTTCTTCAACCCGCTCGTCAACCACACACCGGTCGGCGCGCGAGTCGTGCTCAACGTGCTGCTGCTCGCTTACGGCATCCCCCTGGTGCTCGCCGTCGTCGCCGCGGTGCTGGAGCGCCGCCTCGGCGCGCGATGGTGGCCGCGCCTCTGGCTGCTGCCGCGACTGTGGACCGTGGCCGCGCTACTGCTGCTCTTCCTGCTCGTGACGCTCGAGGTGCGCCAGTCGTTCCACGGCACCTACCTCGACACCGGCCCCACCACCTCTGCCGAGCAGTACGGCTACTCCGCCGCCTGGGTCCTCCTCGCCACCGCCTTGCTCGTCGCCGGCGTGGCGAGAAGACGGCGAATGCTGCGGCTCGCCTCGCTGCCGGTGATGCTGCTGGCCGTGGGCAAGGTCTTCCTCTACGACACCGCCAACCTCTCCGACCTCTACCGAGTCTTCTCGTTCCTAGGCCTAGGCGTGTCGCTGCTGCTGCTCGCCTGGGTCTACCAGCGCTTCGTGTTCCGCCGCGGCCCGGAGGCACCAGCCTGAATCGCTACCGTCGGCTGGCGACCGCCACCGCAGCTCTGGCTTTCATTTCGTCCGCCGCCGCGGCCTCGTCGGAGCCACGTCCGAGTCCGACCGCTGGTGGAAGCCACGACGTGGGGCGCGCCGGGGGGAGGGCTCCCGCCCGCGCGCAGGCGTCCTCGCCGAGCACGGACGGGATACCCCCCGGCAGGCGGGGCCCCACGTCGGGCACTGGCCCGGCGACCAACGCTCCAACCGCACCAGGCGCCGCAACAACCACCGACTCGACCAGCGCCCCTCTCGACGTGCCACGCGCCGGCACCGTCCGCATCGCGCTCCCCGCCGACCGCTACGCGCCCACGCTCGGCTTCGAAGTCCTCGCCCCCGACGGCGCCAAGCTTCCCGCCCGCCTCCTCGCCCTGGACGCCGGCGGCGCCCCACGCCGCGCTCGCGTCACCGCGGTGACGCAGACCCCCACCGGCTGGTCGGTGACCATCGACGCCGGCCCCTCCGCTCCACCTCACCAAGGCCTCCGGCTACCCCTCGCCGCCGGCGGTCTCGCCGAAGTCGAGCTCGCCGCAAGTGCCGACCACGTCGAGTGGACGCCGCTCGCCAGCGCCACGCTCTTCCGGCTGGGCGCCGGCGACGAGCTGCAAGGCTCCGCGCTCGCCTACCCCGCCACCGACGCGCGCTACGTGCGCCTCTCCTGGCCCGCGGCGGCGAAGTTCCCGCAACTGCGCGAAGTCGAGCTCGAGAGCGTCGCCACCGCCGCCGAGGAAGTTGCGCTGCCGCCTGGCCCTTGCGCGCCAGACGGCACGCGGCGCGTCACCTGCAACTTCGCCGCGATCGGCGACCGCGCCGTCGAGAGCATCGAGCTGACCCTGCCGGCCGGCCTCGCCACCGGCTGGCGTCTACGCGCCGCCGAGGGCGGACGCTGGCGCACGCTGGGCGAAGGCAGCTGGGCCGCGCTGCCTACCAGCGCGCCGCGACGGCTGCCCGCCGGCGGCAACGGCGCGCCGTTGCGCCTCGAGCTGTGGGGCGAAGCGGACGCGCCGGTACCATCGCACCTCGCCGCACGGCTGTTGCCGCTCGCCCTCGCCTTCGAAGCACCGGCTGCCGGCACCTACGAGCTGCGCAGCGCCCCGGGATTGCCGCGGCCACCGGCGCAGGCGGTAGCCGGCAACGCCGATGCGCAGTGGGTCGTGCCCCGCGAGGCGCAGACGCTGGCGGCCTTGCCACCGCTGCCGGTCCCCGCTGGCGCGCCGCTGCCGCGCGCATCGTTCACGCGCAACTGGCCGCTGCGGGTACAAGCGCGGCGCGGTGATGCCGTGCGCCTGATCCTGCCGCCGGCGGTCGAGGCGGCAGCGCGCGCCGACCTCGCCGACGTGCGGCTCGCGCGCCAGGCGCGTCAGGTGCCATTCCTGATCGAGGACGTCGCCGTTCCCGAACGCGCCGCGACCTGGGACCGCCTGACGCCGCACCCGCAGGCCCAAGCCACTAGCGTCGTCGAGCTGCCGCTGCCACCACGGGTCAGGCGCCTCACCGGCGAGCTGCTGCTGCGCGTGCCGTCGCGTCCGCTGCGCCGCGACGTGCGCCTCGTGCGCCAGGGAGTCTCCGAAGGGGTGGGTGACGCGCCCGACGTCACCACCGCCTGGCAGCAGTGGCGCTGCGAGCCGTTGCCGCCGCTGCCCTGCGAGCTGGTGCTTCCCGCCCTCGCCGCCGGCCGCGGACCGTTGCGGCTCGAGATCGCCGACGGCGACGACGCGCCGCTCGCCGCGATCTCCGCCGAGCTGTGGCAACCGCGCCGCGCGCTGCTCTTCCCCTGGCCCGGCGACCCAGTGGCGCTGCTCGCCGGCTCCTCGAAGGTCGGCGCGCCGAGCTACGAGCTGGCGGCGGCCACGAGCGACCTGCGCGCGCGGCCGGCGAAGGCGGCGCAGCTCGGCACCGCGCTCGAGGGTTGGGAGGGCGCGCCGACGCGCTGGCCGCGCTGGGTGGTGCTCGCGAGCCTCGGCCTCGCCGCCGCGGTGCTGCTGCTGCTGCTCGCCCGCGCGCTGCCGCGGATGCCTGCTGCGTCGGAGCGGCCTCCGCAGGCGTAGCCCGTTCTATCGCTGGTAGCCCGCTCTATCGCCGGTAGCCCGCTCTATCGCCGGTAGCCGCTCTATCATCGGCGCGTGCCCAAGAAGAGAGATGCGGGCATGGCGGCGGCGCTCGCGCTGCGTCCGCGGCTGCGCGTGCTGCGCGACGCGGAGATCGCCCTCGGGCCCGGCAAGGTGGACCTCCTGGAGTCGATCGCCGCCACCGGCTCGATCGCCGAGGCTGCCCGGCGGCTCGGCATGTCGTACACGCGGGCGTGGAAGCTGGTGCACTCGATGAACGGCTGCTTCCGGGCGCCGCTGGTCCTCGCCGTGCGCGGCGGCCGCGAGCGCGGCGGCGCCGAGCTCACTACCGACGGGCGCGCCGCCTTACGCCTATATCGCCAGATGGAGATCGACAGCCGCGCCGGCGCCGAGCGCAACTGGCGCGCGCTCCGGCGGCTGCTGCGGCCCTGACGGCGGACGCGTCGAGCGGCCGCGCCGATGTGTTCCGCTGACGATATCGACCCCGCTTCCGATCGACCCAGTCGCCGATATCGTTGACAAAACATATCGAAGTTCCATAGCCTCGCGCTGCCATCGACCATCAACGTGGGACGCGGCTGCGAGCCGTTTGGCGGTGCGCCGCAACCCCATCCCGGGAGGCGTGACTTGATCCGACGAGCCGGCCCCATGCTCGCCTTCCTCGCCTTGCTGCCCGCGACGCTCGCCGCGCAAGCAACGCAGCAGACGCCGCCCGCACCAGTCACTGCCGCCGGCCGCGAGCCGACGCTGACGCTGGGCGGCCTCATCCAGGCACAGGTCGAATTCGGCGACCAGGGCGACAGCCGCTTCGGGAGCAGCAACGACCGCATCTACCTGCGGCGGGCGCGCATCAACGCCGGCGGGCGCTTCCTCGAGGAGTTCGACTTCCGCGTCGAGGTCGACATGGCGGGCACGCTCTCCAACACCACCGGCCTGCGCGCGCAACTCACCGACGGCTTCGTCACCTGGAACCGCTACCCCGAGGCGAACGTGCGCATCGGACAGTTCAAGGCCCCGTTCGGCTACGAGCAGCTAGTACCCGACCCGACGCTCTTCAGCCTCGAGCGCACGCTGGCCACCGACCGCATCACGCTCTCACGCCAGCTCGGCGTCCAGGTCTCGGGCTCGCTGCTCGATCGCCGCCTGTCCTACGCGGTGGGGGCGTTCAACGGCACCGGCGTCAGCAACAACTTCAACGACGACAGCCGCTTCCTGCTCGCCGGCCGCGTCAACGGCATCCCCTGGCGCGGCAAGATCGCCGGGCAGGTGGCCACCTGGTCGCTGGGCGCCGCCGGCTACGGCTCCGAGGACAACAGCGTCAACCTGCCGGACTTCGGCTTCGACTCGACGCCCGCCACTCCCGACCGCGACTCGACGTTCGCCGGCGAGCGCCGCGCCTGGGAGGCGGATGCGCAGCTGGTCGTCGGACCATTCGAGCTGTGGGCCGAGCTGATGCGCGTGCGCTTCGAGCCCAACAACGCTCGGCCGGCGGCCTCGTTCGACGCCGGCGGCGACTACGTGCAGGCGACCTGCTACGTCATCCCCAAGCGGCTGCAGCTGCTGCTCAAGACCGAGAGCTTCGACCCCTCGCGATCGGTCGACGGCGACGACACCCGCACGCACACCGCCGGCGCCAACTGGTACTTCAAGGCCCACAGTCTCAAGTTGATGGCCGACTACCTGCGGGTCGATGCGCCACGGCGCCCGACGCAGGACAAGGTGCTGGCGCGGATCCAGGTGCAGTTCTAGGCGCTCGCCGAGAGGAGAACCACGATGTTGCGCCGCACCAATGTCCCCGCGTTTGCCATCGCGTTGCTCACCCTGTTCGCCAGCGGCGCCGCCGCTCCGGCGCGGGCCGCCGAAGTCAGAGTCGCCGCCGCGGCCAGTCTCACCAACGCACTCACCGAGCTGGCCAAGGCCTGGGAGCCGAAGAGCGGTCACACGGTGAGTCTCAACTTCGGCGCCTCGAACCTGCTGGCGCGGCAGATCGCTGAGGGCGCGCCCGCCGACCTCTTCTTCTCCGCCGACGAGGCGCAGATGGATCGCCTCGACCAGCGCAAACTGGTGCTCGCGGGCACGCGGCGGAGCCTGCTCTCCAACGCGCTCGCCATCGTCGTGCCGGTGGACAGCCAGCTCTCGATCACCGCGCCGAAGGACCTCGCCAGCCCTGCGGTCCGCGTACTCGCCCTGGCGGAGCCGCAGACCGTGCCGGCCGGCATCTATGCCAAGCAGTACCTGCGCACGCTCGGGCTGTGGAGCAAGGTGATCGACCGCGTGGTGCCGACCGAGAACGTGCGCGGCGCGCTCGCGGCGGTAGAGGCCGGCAACGCCGACGCGGCGATCGTCTACCACAGCGACGCCGCGATCTCGAAGAAGGTGCGCGTGGCCTACGACGTGCCCGCGGCGGAGGGCCCGAAGATCTCCTACTCGGTGGCGGTGCTGGCGGGCGCCGAGCAGCGCGACGCGGCGAAGGCCTTCCTCGACTACCTGGCCTCCCCCGCCGCCGCCGAGGTCTTCCGCCGCTACGGCTTCCTGGTGCCCGGCGCGCCGTAAAGGTAGTCTCCGGCCGCCGCCGACTCATGACTGCCGATGAATGGGCGATCCTCGGCTTCACGCTGCGCACGGCCGGGCTGGCGTTGTTGCTCATCCTGCCGCCCGGCGTCGCCTTGGGCTGGCTGCTGGCGCGCCGATCGTGGCCCGGTAAGACGCTGATCGAGACGCTGGCGGCGCTGCCGCTGGTGTTGCCGCCGGTAGCGACCGGGTTCCTGCTGCTGCGGTTGTTCGGCCGGCGCGGTCCGCTCGGCGCGCCGCTGTACGAGCGGCTCGGGCTCGACGTCGTCTTCACCTGGCGCGGCGTGGTGGTGGCGATGGCTGTCATGTCGCTGCCGCTGCTGGTGCGCGCCTCGCGCGTCGCCTTCGAAGGCGTCGAGACGCGGCTCGAGGACGTGGCACGCACGCTCGGCGCCGGCGAGCTGCGAGTGTTGGCGACGATCACATTGCCGCTCGCCGCACGCGGGCTGCTCGGCGGCGCGTTGCTCGCCTTCGCCCGCGCGCTCGGAGAGTTCGGCGCCACTATCATCGTCGCCGGCAACATCCCGGGGCGGACGACGACGCTGGCGCTGGCGATCTTCCATCGCATCCAGCTCGGCGAGGACGGCGCCGCGTTGCGCCTGATGGCGGCCGCCGCGGTGGTCGCTTTCGTGGCGGTCTGGGTGGGCGAGGTGCTGTTGGGTCGGGGGCGCCACGCGTGAAGCTCGAGCTCGCCGGCATCCGCCTGCCGCTGCAGCCGTTCACCCTCGAGGTGGAGGCGACGCTCACGGCGGCGGCGAGCGGCATCTGCGGCCCGTCCGGCGCCGGCAAGACTTCCCTGCTCGAGCTGATCGCCGGGCTGCGGCGGCCTACCGCCGGGCGAGTCTCGCTCGACGGCGAGACGTTGACCGACATCCGAAGCGACGCGCGCGGCGTCGTCCTGCCGGCGCGCCACCGCCGCATCGGCTACGTGCCGCAGGACGGCGCCCTCTTCCCCCACCTCTCGGTGCGTGGCAATTTGCTCTACGGGCGTCGCGACGGTGACGCACCCGCCGCGGTGATCGAAGTGCTCGGCCTCGGCCCACTCCTCGACCGCAGCATCCGCCAGCTGTCCGGGGGCGAGCGGCGCCGGGTGGCGCTCGGCCGCGCGCTCGCCGCCGGGCCGCGGCTGCTGCTGCTCGACGAGCCGCTCAGCGGCCTTGACAGCGCGCTGCGCGAGCGCGTGCTCGAACACCTGCGCATGGTGCGCGACGAGCTCGGCGTACCGATGCTCTACGTCAGCCACGACCTCACCGAGCTCGCGGCGCTGTGCACCCAGCTGCTGGTGATCGAGCGCGGGCGGGTGGTGGCGCACGGACCGGCAGCCGAGCTGTTGGTGCCGCGTCCCGGATTCGGGCTACGAGCAACGGAGCGATGAAGTGGGCGGGGGCGCCCCCTGCCCCTGGAGGGGCAGGGGGACGGGGGGTCAGGGGTGAAATGAAACCTAGGGGAGGGGGTTGGGAGGGGGGCGGCAGCCGGCTTCGCCGGCGGGGGTGGGCTAGGCGTGGACGATGGTGCCGACGTGCTCGCCGGCTAGCGCCGCCACGATTCGTTCGGGCACCAACCCGTTGACCACCTGGAAACGCCGCACGAGACGGCTGCGCTCGAGCAGGTCGAGCAGCACCTCCTCGAAGGGCAGCGTCGCGATCCGCCGGTGTCGCAGCTCGGCGACACCGATCTCACGGATGAACGATGCCTGCGGGTTGGTCCGCGGGTCGCTGTCGAACACGCCGTCGACATCCTTGACCAGCGTCAGGCTGGCGCAGCCGAAGCACTCGGCGAGGAGGTAGCTGCCGGCGTCGCTGCGATGCGGCGGCAGGCGGCCGATGTCGGGCGGGTGCTCCCACAGCGAGTACGGCGGGTCGGCGCTGAAGATCACCCCCGGCGCGCCCTTGAGGAAGAGCGGCAGCAGGTGGCCGAACATCTCGGGCGGAATGGCCACCACGCCGTGCGGCGCGAGCAGCGTGCCGAGGATGTGGGCGTTGCCGAGCGCGTCCGCCAGCGCGAGCTGCGCCAGCACGCCGGTGGGCAGGCCGAGGTCGAGACCGATCGAAAAGACGTGGCGGCTGCGCACTCCCCCGCCGGTGCCGAGGATCAGCTTGTGGCTCGCCAGCGCGCCGACCAGCGCCTCGGTGAGCGGCAACAGCGCGGCGCGGCCGCGGTCGAAGATCGAGCGCCCGCCGATCTTGACCACATGCGCCTCGGGGAGCATGCGCACCAGGGGCGGCCGCTCGTCAGTGGAGGCGAGCAAGCTCTTGTCGATCAGGCTCTCGCGCGCCAGCAGCGAGTCGACGTTGTGGCGCGCATCCGGACGTCCGGGGGGCGCAGGCATCCGGGAGCGGTCGCCGAATTCGTCTGGGTCCATGGCGC
>DATNCU010000268.1:0-2787 GCA_035607145.1 Thermoanaerobaculia bacterium | reverse complement strand
CACGGCGTTGAGGTCGAGCACGCGCGGCTGCAGCATCTGCCGGCGGCTGAAGGCGAGCAGCTGGCGGGTGAGCGTCGCCGCGCGCTCGCCGGCGCGGTGGATCTCCTCCACCTCGTGACGTGAGGGGTCGCCGGCCGCGAGGCGCATCAGCAGCAGCTCGCTGTAACCGTTGATGGCGGTGAGCAGGTTGTTGAAGTCGTGGGCGATGCCGCCGGCGAGCTGGCCCACCGCTTCCATCTTCTGCGCCTGTCGTAGCTGCTCCTCGCCGGCGCGCAGCTCGCGCACCAGCCGCTGGCGCTCGACGGCGCCACGCACCGCGCGCACCAGCAACTCGCCCGAGAACGAGCCCTTGACGAGGTAGTCCTGAGCTCCTTCGGCGAAGGCGGCGGCGACTAGCTCATCGTCGCCGCGGCCGGTGATCACCACCAGCGCGGTGTCGGGCGCCTGCGCGCGCAGCGCGTGGAAGGTGTCGAGCCCCTGCGAGTCGGGCAGCCCGAGGTCGAGGAGCACGGCGTCGAAGCGCGCCGCGCGCAACGCCGCGGCCGCCTCGCCGAGCGTGCTCGCCACCGTCACCGTGGTCTGCGGCGCCAGCAGCTCGAGCATGTCGCCGAGGCTCGCCGCCAGCTCGCCGTCGTCCTCGACCAGCAGCAGCCGCGACTCGGGCAAGGTGTCGCGCCTCCGCCCGCTCAGACCGGCAGCAGCTGATGCTCGAAGACGTAGCGGGTGATCTCGGAGTTGGTGCGCAGGCCCATCTTCGCCAGCAGGCGGGCGCGATAGGTCGACACCGTCTTCACCGACAGCTCGAGCTCGGCGGCGATCTCGCTGATGGTGCGGCCGCCGGCGATGCGGCACATCACCTGGAACTCGCGCTCGGAGAGCGTGTCGTGGGGGGGCTCGCGCTCCTGGCGCACGTCGGTGCCGCCCACCAGCCGCTCGGCGACGCGCGGGCTCAGGTAGCGGCGGCCGGCGGCGACGGTGCGGATCGCCCCGATCAGCTCGGCGGAGTCGGAGGTCTTCTCGACGTAACCGGCGGCGCCGGCCTTGAGGCAGCGCAGCGCGTAGGGCTCCTCGGGGTGGATGGACAGCACCAGCACCGACACGCGCGGGAAGTCGGCGCGCAAGCGGCGCAGCAGGTCCAGCCCGCGGGCGCCGGGCAGCGAGAGGTCGAGGATCACGACGTCCGTGCGGCCGGCCTCGACGGCGGCGACGAGAGCGTCGCCGTCGGGCACCTCCCCCACCACGTGCAGGCCCACCTCCTCGGCGAGCACCTCGTGCAGGCCGCGGCGGACGATCGGATGGTCGTCGGCGATGAGGACGCGGGTCTGGGGCCCAGCCTCGAGAGCGCTGCTTCCGGCGATTTGAGTGCCCATGAATCGATGGTAGCGACCGCCCTGGGAGCGCGCCAGAGGTGGCGGCCCACTCAGGCTGACAGAACGATCCTACGCCCGAGGGTAGGCGTCCACCGCCAAGCGCGCCTGGCCGTCAGCTGTCCAGCAGCTGGTGCTCCAGCGCGTAGCGGGTCGCCTCGGCGTTGCTGCCGATGCCCAGCTTGACGAGCATGCGCGCGCGGTAGGTCGACACCGTCTTCACCGAGAGCTTCGTCTCGGCGGCGATGTCGCTCACCGTGCTGCCGGCGGCGAGGCGGGTGAGCACCTGGTACTCGCGGGTCGACAGCGTCTCGTGCGGCGCGCGGCGGTCGGTCTCCGCCTCGCGCAGCAGCGACTCGGCGAGCGCGTCGCTCAAATAGCGGCGGTGGCCGAGGACGGTGCGAATCGCCCCCACCAGCTCGTCACCGGCGCTCTTCTTGTGGACGTAGCCGCGGGCGCCCGCCTTGAGACAGCGCAGCGCGTACTGCTCCTCGGGGTGGATCGAGAGCACCAGGATGGGCAGCTCGGGCCGCTGCTCGTGCAGCTCCTGCAGCAGGTCGACGCCCTGCGCGCCGGGCATCGAGAGGTCGAGCACCAGCACGTCGCAGCACCCCTCCCCCACCTGCGCTCGCGCCTCCTCGGCGCTCCCCGCCTCGCCGCCGACGCTCATGTCGGTCTCGTCCTCGACGATCTGGCGCAGGCCGCGCCGCACCACCGGGTGGTCGTCGGCGATCAAGACGCGGATCAAGGCGACCTCCTCGCCCGCACCGGTACCTCCGCCGGCTCGGCGGCCGGCACGTCGCCCTCGGCCGCCGGCTCGGTGTCGTCCGCCGCCGTCAAGGGCAACCGCGCCCGCACGCGCGTGCCGCCGCCGGGGTGCCGGCGCACGGTGAGCTCGCCGCCGCAGGCACGGGCGCGCTCGCGCATGCCGAGGATGCCCAGCGAGTGCGGCTGCCGCGGGGCCGCCGGCGGCACGCCCCGGCCGTCGTCGACGACGTCGATGAGCAGCCGGCCGCCAACCAGCCGCACGTGCACCAGGACGTTGTCGGCTCCGGCGTGGCGGGCGACGTTGGTCAGCGCCTCCTGCACGATGCGGAACGCCGCGGTGTCGTGCGGCGCCGGCGACGGCAGGCCGTCGAGCTGGCAGCGCAGCTCGCAGCCGATGCCGGTGCGCGAGCGGAAGTCGTCCACCAGCCACTCGATGGCAGTCTCCAGACCGAGGTCGTCGAGCGCCGGCGGCCGCAGCTGGCGGGCGATGTGGCGCACGGCGTCGAGGGTCTGGTCGACCAACCCGGCGATGCCGGCGAGGCGGTCGCGCAGCTGCTCCGCGGGGAGATCACCGCCCGCGGCGGTGCGCCGGCGGAGCCAGGCGACGCCGAGCTTGAGACCGGTGAGCATCTGCCCCAGCTCGTCGTGCATC
>DATNCU010000266.1:0-3957 GCA_035607145.1 Thermoanaerobaculia bacterium | reverse complement strand
CGCGATGGACTTGCACGCCGAGAGCTTGCGGTTGTGGCAGCGGCTCGGCGACGAGGGCGGCGTCGCGCGCTCGCTCAACTACCTCGCCTTCTCATCCTGGCTGCGCGGCGATCTCGCCGGCGCCGCCGGCCACGGCGCCGACACCTTCGAACGTTTCCAGGCGCTGCAGGACCGCGAGGGCATGGCGTGGTCGCTGCTCAATCAGGCGGCGGCCGCCTACTACGCCGGCGATCTCGCGCTGGCGCGCCTCAAAGGCCGCGAGGCGCTGGGCCTCGCCGGCGACGCCTCGTACAAGGAAGGCTCGGCCTGGGGCCTCAACCTGCTCGGCCTGGTGGCGCTGCGCGAGCGGCGCACCGACCCGGCGGCGGCGCTGCTCAAGCGCAGCCTCGAGCTGCACCGCGATCTCGGCGACCGCTGGCGCATGGCGAGCGTCGTCGAGGCGCTGGCCGCGGTGGCGCGCGCCCGCGGCGACGCGCCGCGCGCCGTGCGCCTCGACGCCGGCGCCGCGGCGTTGCGCGAGACGCTCGGCACTCCCCTGCCCCCCGTCGAGGCCCGCGACTGGGAAGCCGAGCGTGCCGCCACCGCCGCCATGCTCGGCCCCGACGACTACGCCCGCTTCGTGCGCGCCGGCGCCACCATGCCGCTCGACAAGCTCGTCGCCCACGCCCTCGACGGCGAGGGCGAATGAGCCGCCGGCGGCGATAGAATCGGTCGTGGTGAGCTCAGCAGCAGAAGGCCGTCGCCGGCGCGCCGAGGCACGCGCGTCCTGGCCCGTTCGCGGCTATCAACTCGGCTCGGAGCCAGGCGACGACCTGAGCTCCACCACCACGCCCGAGCAGCGACTGGCGATGATGTGGGAGCTGGCGTTACAGGCCTGGCAGCTCGCCGGCCACGAGCTGCCGACTTACGCCCGCCACGAGATCCCTGGCAAGCTGATCCGCCCGGCCCGATGAGCCCGGCGCTCGGCCTCAACGACGACTTCCTCGATCTCCTGCGCGCGCTCGCGGAAGCTGAGGTCGTGTTCGTGGTGGTCGGCGCCCACGCATTGGCCGTGCACGGTGTCCCCCGCGCCACCGGAGACCTCGACGTTCTGATCCGGCCCAGCAGCGAGAATGCCGCGCGACTGGTGGGCGCGCTGCGGGCTTTCGGCGCCCCACTCGACGCCCACGGCGTGAGTGAACACGACTTCACCTCGCCCGGCTCCGTCTATCAACTGGGCCTGCCGCCTCGCCGCATCGACTTGTTGACGAGCCTCACCGGGGTGGACTTCGACGACGCCTGGGCGAGTCGAGTCGAGGTCCGGATCGAAGAGCTGATAGTGCCCTTCCTTGGGCGCGATGCCCTGTTGCGCAACAAGCGCGCGACGGCTCGTGAGAAGGACCTCGGTGACATCGAGCTGCTGTCGCGCGGCGGCAGCGAGCACGAATGAGCCGCGACGTCCCGCGCGTGGAGAGTGCCGCGCCGTCACCTCGCCTCGGCCGCGTCGCGGGGTTGCTCGCCGGGCTGCTCGCGGCGGCGGCGCTGCTGCTGCTCGATACACCTCTGCAGCACTTCGGGGAGTGGGGGGCGCGGCCGGCGCGGTCGGCGGCGGTGGTCGCCTGCATGGCGGTGTGGTGGCTCACCGAGGCGCTGCCGATCTACTGGACGGCCTGTCTGCCGCTGCTCGCGTTCCCGCTGCTGCAGCCGTTCTCGGGCGGAGTGGCGGCGAACGCGCGGGCGGCGGCATTGCCCTACGTCGACCCCTACATCTTCCTCTTCGCCGGCGGCATGGCGATCGCCGCCGCCATGCAGCAGCACGACCTGCATCGGCGGCTCGCGCTGTCGATCATGGTACGCGTGGGCGCGGCGCCGCGGCGGTTGCTCGGCGGCGTTCTGCTCGCCACCGCATTCGTCTCGCTGTGGCTTTCCAACACCGCCACGGCGACGATGATGTTCCCCATCGGCTTGGCGCTGATCGCGCAGCTCGAGGTGCAGCTGGGGCGGCGGCTCGCCCATTACGGCATGGCAGTGATGCTCGCCGTCGCCTACGGCAGCAACATCGGCGGCATAGGCACCAAGATCGGCACCGCGCCCAACGCGCAGCTCTCCGGCTTCGCCGAGCGCATCGGCATCGAGATCTCGTTCCTGCAGTTCGCCGCCGTCGGTTTCCCGTTCGTGGTGATGTTCCTGCCCGTCGCGTGGTGGGCGTTGTGGCGGATCGGGCGGCGCGAGGGGCTCGCGGGCGACCTCGGCTCCGACGTGCTGCGGCGCGAGCTCTCGGCGCTGGGACCGGTGCGGACGGGCGAGCGCGCGGTGGCGGCGGTGTTTCTCGCCGCCGCGGCGCTGTGGATCGCCAGCAAGCCGCTCACCGGGCTGCTGCAGCAACGCTGGAGCGGCCTCACCTCGGCTCACGTCGAGGGCGGCATCGCCATGCTCGCCGGCCTCACGCTACTGCTGTTGCGCGCCGGCGGCGGTGCGGTGCTCAAGCCGTCGTCGCTGCGGCGCGTACCGTGGGAGACGCTGCTGCTGCTCGGCGGCGGCTTCGCCATGGCCGCCGGAGTGCAAGGCAGCGGCCTTTCACAGTGGCTCGCACGCCAGCTGCTCGCCGCGCGTGAGATGCCGCCCGGCGCGCAGGTGCTGCTGGCGAGCGTCGTCACCGTCGGCGTCTCGGCCATCGCCAGCAACACGGCGACGACGGCGATCATGCTCGTGGTGCTGCGCGAGGCGGTCGGCGCGGCACTGCTGCCCACCATCCTCTTCGCGTCGACGCTCGCCGCCTCCTGCGACTTCGCGCTGCCGGCGGGCACGCCCCCCAACGCCATCGTCTTCGGCAGCGGCTACGTCTCGCTACCGCGCATGGCGCGCACCGGAGTGCTGCTCGACCTGCTCGCCGCGGTGATGGTGGCGGCGTGGTGCTGGCTCATCGTGCCGCTGGTGATTCGCTGAGCGGATGCGAGTGATCGGCTGACCGGCGCGCGCGCGCCGCGATACGATCGCTTCGTGCGCTACCTACTCGCCTTCGTCGCCGGATTCGTCTCGACGCTGATCTTCCACCAGGGGCTGCTGTGGCTCCTCCACCGCGCCGGCGCCTCGCCACGGCCGGCGTACGTGATGAAGCCGGTGCCGCCGCTGGGCGTGCCGGTCGTGATCTCGCTCGCTTTCTGGGGCGGCATCTGGGCCGCGGCGCTGCTGCCGCTGCTCGCGCGGTGGAACGGCTCGTGGATCTACTGGCTGGCGTGGCTCGTCGCCGGCGCCGTGCTGCCCAGCATCGTCGCGCTGTTCGTGGTGATGCCACTCAAGGGGATGCCGGTCGCGGGCGGCGGCAACCCGAAGCTCATCGTCGGCGCGCTGCTGCTCAACGGGGCGTGGGGGCTGGGTACGGCCCTCCTGTTGCGGTTGCTGCAGCGCCTGGTTCCGGGTACGGGCTAGCGGGCGCGTACGGGCTCGTGCCCGGCGCCGGTCCCGCCCCCACCGTTCCGGGCCACGGCTCCGCCAGGTAGGGGAAGGTCGCCAGGAACGGCTTGTCGTTGTGCAGCGGGTTGGGCGGCGTCTTGGACTCGATCGGCGCCGCGTCCCACAGCGACTGGTCGGCGAGCGTGTCGAGGTTGTACGGCTTGCCGTTCCTCTGCGCGGTCATGTCGAGGAAGACGTCGAGGAAGCGCGTCGCCACCTGGTCCTCGAGCCGGCGGCCGAAGGGCCAGGTGCCCGTGGTGTCCATGTCGACCGCGCAGACGTTGGGGATGAAGATCTCGAACGGCCGCCGCAGCGGGATGTCGAGATGGCGCTTGTTCCAGCTGTCGTCGGGCATGTTGAGGCGCTGGAAGATCATCTTCTTCGTGCGCGGGAAGGCCTCGAGCGCCAGCTTGTAGGTCTTGTGCACCGAGACGGGTGCGCCGTCGTCGTCGAAGGCGCTCGCGAGCCCCAAGGCGCGCACGGACGGGCCGAAGCCCCAGCCGAGATGGCCGAGGCGCTTCACCA
>DATNCU010000258.1:0-3638 GCA_035607145.1 Thermoanaerobaculia bacterium | reverse complement strand
CATAGGAGGACAGAATCGCTCTGCAGTTACGGCGGACAGAATCGCTCGGCAGCAACAATCGATTGACAACGCGTTGTGCCGGTGCTTAGGATGGACGACGTTGGGGAGTCTCATCATGCCTCGGACTCAACGCGTCGTCTCAGGCACGTTACTGCTGGCAGCTCTCCTCGCCCCGGCCCTGCCGGCGGCCGAAGCGCCCGCTCCTGAACCCGGTGTGCGCGGGCGCGTGAGCGCCGAGACTCCGACCCGCAAGGACACCGCCGCGCCGCTCGGCCGCGCCAGTGTCTTCGCTTACGAGCTCGCCCGCGCTTCGGTGACCAAGGTGGTCACCGGCACCGACGGCGGCTTCCGCTTCGACGGCCTCCCTGCCGGCGTCTACAAGCTGATCGCCTTCAAGCCCGGCTTCGAGCCCGGCGTCGTCCTGCTCTCCCGCGCCGCCGCCGAGGCGGTGCAGTTCGTCGAGCTCAAGCTCGCCGCCGAGCAGCGTGACGACGGCCACCCCGGCGACGACTTCTGGTCGCTGCGCGACGAGATCCCGGCCGACGTGCTGCGCGACCTCGAAAGCGTGCGCCTCGCCGAGCTGGCGCTGCCCGCCGGCGCCGCCGTCAAGGCGCCCGCCGAGATGCGCGGCTTCGAGACCGCGCTGCGCGCGATGACCGGCGTCGAGAGCGCCAGCACCGGCGGCGCCTCCCAACTCGCCGGCGGCGAGATCGACATGAAGGGTCGCATCGGCTCGCTGCGCCTGGGCGTCTCCGGCGAGTTCTGGAGCCTCGCCTCGGCCGACGACACCACGATGAGCGCCACGCCGCAGGGGCAGGCCGCGGCGCTCAACCTGCGCATGTCGGGCAGCGGCGAGGGGCAGATCAACGTCACCACCGTGAGCCACCGCGGCAACCCCTCCGAGTCCTCGCGCGGCGACGACGGGGCCGACTTCGAGCGCTACCGCGTCAGCTGGTCGCAGCCGGTGGGCGAGCGCAGCAGCTCGCGCTTCACCGCGCAGTACACCAGCCAGAGCAACTTCCTGCGCCCCGCCGGAGTGGACGCGCTCGCCAGTATCGAGTCGCGGGCCTTCAACGTCGAGGGCTCCTACCGCGTCGACATCTCCGACCGCAACTCGCTGGAGACCGGCCTGCGCTACCGCGTACGCGACGGCGGCTTCGCCACCCTCGACGGGCTCGTCCAGCAGGAGCGCGCCCTCGAGCTCTACGGCCGCGGCGGCTGGCGCTTCGAGCCCAGCGTGCTGGTCGAGTACGGCATGTACACGCAGCTGCGCGACGGCAGCATGGCGCTCGCCCCTCAGGGCGGCGTGGTGGTGCAGCTCGGCGACCGCTGGCAGGCGACGGCGACCGCCAGCCAGCGCCTCGAGCAGGGTCAGTCACGCCCGCTCGACGCCTTCACGCCGGTGCGCTTCGCGAGCGTCGGCCAGGACCCCGCCGGCCGCGCCTGCCAGGACCTCGAGGCGCACTGCTACCGCGTGCTGCTCGCCCGCCAGGGCGACGACGAGGGCACCACCTTCGCCGTCGGCGCCCTGCACCGGGAGCTCGCCGAGACGCTGCACCTCTACTTCGACGACGACTTCCTCGACCACCTCGAGAGCCTCTACCTGGTGCAGGGCGACCAGCTGCCCGAGGTGCAGATGGTGGTCGAGCGGCGAGTGGCCCCGCGAGTGTTGGCGCGCCTCGAGTCGAGCTACGCGGAGGGCGGCGGCGGCCTCATCTACGCGATTGACGACAAGCCCTACGAGAACCGCGTCAGCTACCTCGTGACGTCGCTCGACACCCGCTTCCAGCGCAGCTCGACGGGCGTCTTCCTAGCCTTCCACCACCTGACGCAGGGCGTCGACGCGGTGGCAGCGCCGGTGGCGACGAACGGCATCGTCGAGAAGCGGTTCGACTCGGCAGGCCTGCCGACGATGCAGCTCGAGCGGCTCCAGCTGATGCTCTCGCAGGACCTCAACGTCCTCATGCGGCTCGCCGCCGACTGGGCCGTGCACCTCAACTTCGAGGTCAGCCGCGGCTCGCTGCCGTTCACCGTCCAGAACGCCACCGGCGACGGCGTCCGGCGGCGGGTGACGGGCGGCCTCTCGGTCAAATTCTAAAGGGCCGCTCGGTCCCCCCGGCTCCGTAGGCGCCCGGAGTCGCGCCCCGGCCCGCAAGTCCAACGCTCCGTTCAGATCCGTTCTACCGGATCCAAGATTCCGGACGGGCGCTAGAATGTTGAAGCCCCTCCGGCGTCCTCTGGCGAGTGCCTGAAGGCGAGCGGCTCGACTATCGGGTTCCAATCCGTCGAAACGGGCTCCAAAACCCCGTTTTCGGAGCCGAAACGACGCCGCGAGTGGGCCAAGCACCAACCTAGCGCTGATGCAGCCACTGCCGGCTAACTCCTTCTCCCGTGGCACACTTCCTGTAATGGCGCCGGCCGGAGCCGCCCAGTCGATGCCCCGCCGTTTCGCGACCGCCGGCCCCCGACTGCTCCTCGCAGCCGCCCTAGCGGTAGCCGTGGCGTTGGTGGGCGCCGTCGACCTCGTCCGCAAGGTCGACAGCTTCCGCACCCTCGGCTTCGAGGCCCACGCGCGCGGCGGCGTCTGGCGGGTGACCAAGGTCGACGCACCGGCGACCGGCCTGCGCGCCGACGACGCGATCCTGTTGGTCGGCGGCGCCGACGCCGGCCGCGGCGCCGAGGTCCGCCAGCGCCTGCTCGCCGGCGAGACGACGCCGCTCACCGTCATGCGCGGCGGCGAGCTGGTGGTCGTCCCCTACCACCGCCCCGCCTTGCGCATCGACTGGTCCTACCTGGTGCTCGCCGGCGCCGGCATCCTCTACCTGGTCATCGGCCTCTACGCCCTGCAGCACGGGTACCGCAGAGTGATCGGAGCGCGGCGCTCGCCGGCCGGGGTGTTCTTCCTCTGGGCGCTTGCCTCGGCCGCGGTCTACATCTGCACGCGGGTGCCGGGGATGCCGCTCGACGGGCTGCGCAAGGCCAGCTTCGTCGTCGAGGAGCTGGGACGGCTGCTACTGCCGCCGCTCACCCTCCACCTCTTCCTGGTCTTCCCGGTGCCGGTGCTGCGGCGTCAGCTGCGGCGGCTGGTGCCCTTCCTCTACGTGCCCGCGGTGGCGCTCGCCACGCTGCAGGCCGACCTCGCCTTCAACCACGGGCGCTGGTTCTTCGGCGGCCTGCGCGGGGACTCGCTGCGCGCCTTCGACCGCTTGGAGATCGCCCTCCTCGCCGGCTTCTCGCTCGCCGCCCTCGTCGCCCTCGCCGTGCAGCTCGCCCGCCGCCACGGCTGGGAGCAGCGGCGGCAGTTGCAGTGGGTGGTGCTCGGTCTCGCCGCCGGCTACCTGCCGTTCATCTTCCTCTACGGCGTGCCGTGGGCGCTGCACATCGCGCTGCCCTCGTGGACCGTGGCCGCCGCGGCGGCGCCGCTGGTGCTGGTGCCGCTCACCTTCGCCTGGGCGCTGTTGCGCTTCCGGCTCTGGGACATGGAGCTCATCCTGCGCGGCGCGGTCTCCTACACCGCGACGCTGCTGCTCGGCGTGCTCTCGTTCTCGCTCCTCCACCTCGCCATCACCCGCGGCCTGCCGGCGGAACAGGGCCTCGCGCGCACGGCGCTGTCGTTCGTCTCCGGCCTCGCCATCGCC
>DATNCU010000107.1:0-2818 GCA_035607145.1 Thermoanaerobaculia bacterium | reverse complement strand
TGCGTGCACGCGTCGACGCTCGCATCGCCGCCGTGGAGGCCAAGCTGCGTGAGCTCGAGGCGCTGCGCGACGCCCTGCAGACGCTGCGCCGCAAGTGCACTCACGAGCATGGGCTCACCGGCGACTGCCCCATCCTCGACGCGCTCGAGGGCGAGGAGACGCCGCGGCGGCGCCGTTGACCACCGATCACGATTCCCGGGCCGCCCCGGCGGCCCGTCGCCTGCATCCGGAGACCGACATGGACGCCGCTGCAAAAGATCCTCATACCGAGAAAGACTCGACGTGCTCGCATTGCCATGACTCCGCCGCGCCGAGCGCGGCGAACTCGCACGCGGGTCGTCATGGCCAAGCGGGCCACACCGGGCACGGCGCGCGTTCCGCACCACCGGCCGCGCCGCTCGATCCTTCGAAGCCCGTCGAGTGGACCTGCCCGATGCACCCCGAGATCGTGCGCGACCGGCCGGGCAGCTGCCCTATCTGCGGCATGGCCCTCGAGCCGCGCACCGTCACCGCGCACGAGCCCGAGAACCCCGAGCTGCGCGACATGACGCGGCGTTTCTGGGTGGCGGTCGCGCTCACCGCGCCGCTGCTCGTGCTCACCATGGGCCGCGAGCTCGCCGGCGGCTGGGGGGAGCGGCTGCTCTCCCCCACCGCCGCCTCGTGGCTCGAGCTGCTGCTCGCCACACCGGTGGTGCTCTGGTGCGGCTGGCCCTTCTTTGTGCGCGGCTGGCAGTCGATCGTCAACAAGTCGCTCAATATGTTCACGCTCATCGCGCTCGGCGTCGGCGTGGCGTGGATCTACAGCCTCGTCGCCACGATCGCGCCGGAAATCTTCCCGCCCTCCTTCCGCGGCATGGACGGCCGCGTCGGCGTCTACTTCGAGGCCGCCGCCGCCATTGTCACTCTCGTGCTGCTCGGCCAGGTGCTCGAGCTGCGCGCGCGCAGCCGCACCGGCGCGGCCATCCGCGCGCTGCTCGAGCTGGCGCCGCCGACGGCCCGCCGCGTCAACACCGACGGGGGCGAGCGCGAGGTGCCGCTCGAGCAAGTGCGCCCCGGCGACCGCCTGCGCGTGCGGCCGGGCGAGCGCGTGCCCGTCGACGGCGTCGTCGTCGAGGGCCGCAGCTCCGTCGACGAATCGATGGTCACGGGCGAGCCAATCCCGGTTGAGAAGACCGCCGGCGCCGAGGTCGTCGGCGGCACGCTGAACGGCACCGGCACCTTCCTCTTCGAGGCGCGGCGCGTCGGCGCCGACACCCTGCTCGCGCGCATCGTGCAGATGGTGGCCGACGCGCAGCGCAGCCGGGCGCCCATCCAGCGCCTCGCCGACAAGGTCGCCGGCTGGTTCGTGCCCACCGTCGTCCTCGTCGCCCTGCTCGCTTTCGCGGCATGGGCGATCTGGGGGCCACCGCCGGCGCTCGCCTTCGCCGTCATCAACGCCGTGGCGGTGCTCGTCATCGCCTGCCCCTGCGCGCTCGGGCTCGCGACGCCGATGTCGATCATGGTGGCTGCCGGCAAGGGCGCCACGGCGGGCGTGTTGTTCAAGGATGCCACCGCGATCGAGCTGCTCCGCGAAGTCGACACGCTGGTGGTCGACAAGACCGGCACCCTGACGCTCGGCAAGCCCGAATTGGTGGAGGTCGCGACGGTCGGCGGCGTCGACGAGACCGAGCTGCTGCGGCTCGCCGCCGCGCTCGAAGCGGCGAGCGAGCACCCGCTGGCCGCGGCGATCGTCGCCGGCGCCGAGGCGCGTGGCATCCGTCCACCCAAGGCCGACGAGTTCGACTCGATCACCGGCAAAGGCGTCATCGGCCGTGTCGACGGGCGGCAGGTGGCACTCGGCAACGCGGCGCTCTTCGCTCAACTCGGCATCGACGCGGGCGACCTGCCGGCGGAGGCCGAGAGTCGACGCAGCGAAGGCCAGACGGTGATGCTCGCCGCGCTCGACGGCCGTGCCGCCGGTCTCGTCGCCGTCGCTGATCCCATCAAACCAAGCGCCGCCGAGGCGATCGCCGCCCTCCACCGCGAGGGCCTGCGCGTCGTGATGCTCACCGGCGACGGGCGCACCACCGCCGAAGCGGTAGCGCGCCGCCTCGGCATCGACGAGGTGATCGCCGAGGTGCTCCCCGACGAGAAGGCCAAGCACGTCGAGCGCCTCCAGCGCGAGGGCCGCCGCGTCGCCATGGCCGGCGACGGCATCAACGACGCGCCGGCGCTCGCGCGCGCCGAGGTCGGCATCGCCATGGGCACCGGCGCCGACGTGGCGATGGAGAGCGCCGGCATCACTCTCGTCAAAGGCGACCTCGCCGGCATCGTACGCGCGCGCCGGCTCTCGCGCGCCACCATGCGCAACATCCGCCAGAACCTCTTCTTCGCCTTCGTCTACAACGCGCTCGGAGTGCCCATCGCGGCCGGCGTGCTCTACCCCTTCACCGGCCTGCTGCTGTCGCCGATGATCGCCGCCGCCGCGATGAGCTTCAGCTCGGTGTCAGTGATCGGCAACGCACTGCGGTTGCGGGCAGTGAAGTTGTGAGCGGGCCGAGCGGGAGCAGCTAGGATCTCTGCGATGCGATCGCCCTCGTCCGCCAACCGGCCCTCGGCTGTCATGGCGAGAAGCGCAACGACGAAGCAATCTCGACGCCTCGCGCTCGTCGCAGCGCTGCTCCTCGCCACCATCGCCTGCATCGCCTGCAACGGCAGCGGCGGAGGCGGCACGCCGACCGATCCCGGCGGCAGCACCTCGCTGGCGCTCACCGCCACACCGACCTCGATCGCCGTCGGCGGCCAATCGCGGATCGTCGCGCTGGTGACCGCCACCGGC
>DATNCU010000230.1:0-5263 GCA_035607145.1 Thermoanaerobaculia bacterium | reverse complement strand
AGCCTGCTCGGCGAGGCGCTCGAGCCGCATGTCTACGTGCCCTTCGGCCCGATGTACCAGTCGGACATGAACGTGCACGTGCGGCTCGCCGGCGGCCCGGCGACGGGCGACGGCGCCGCCGAGGCGCGTTTCCTCGCCGCGGCCCGCGGCGTCGTGCGCAGCGTCGACGAGAAGCTGCCGGTGCTCGCTGCCCGCAGCCTGCACCGCCACGTCGAGGAGAGCTTTGACACCTGGGTGATGCGCACCGCGGCGCGCCTGTTCGCCGTCTTCGGCGTCGTCGCCATGCTGCTCGCGGGAGTCGGCCTCTACGGCGTGCGCGCCTTCGCCGTGGCCCGGCGCTCGCGCGAGATCGGCATCCGCATGGCGGTGGGCGCGAGCGCCGGCGACGCCGTGCGGCTCTTCCTGCGCGAGGGCGTGCGGCTCACTATCGTGGGCGGCGCCGTCGGCCTGCTGCTCTCGCTCGCGCTCGGCCGTGTGCTCGCCGGGATGCTCTACCGCGTCAGCGGCTGGGACCCGCTGGTGCTCGGTGCTTCGACGGCGCTGCTCGCCGGCTCGGCGCTGCTCGCCTGCTGGGTGCCGGCGCGGCGTGCCGCTCACGTGGCGCCGATGACGAGCTTGCGCAACGAGTAGGGCGGGCGCGGAGCCCGCCTAGTCGCGGGTTCGCGCAGGGTGGCTCAACGAGGCGGCGGCAGGTCGCGCACCGCCGGCAGCAGCCCGAAGCCGTCCGCCGCGCGAGCCGCGACGAGGACGGCGCGCGCCACCGCCTCTTCCGCGAGGACGCCCACCTGGTGCGGGTGGGCGCGGCGTTCGCCGCTGGCGAGGGCGACGACGAGATCGCCGTCGTAGAGCGTCAGCGCCGGTGCCAGCGTGCGGTAGAGGCCGCCGAAGGCCATCTGGCAGACCTTGAGCAGGGCGGGCTTGGCGAGCGCTGCATCGGTGAGCACGGCGGCGAGCGTGGTGTTTCCCTCCCACGGGTGCGTGGTGTCGGGCGGCAGCGCAGCCATCACGCGTCGCGCGTCGAGCAGCTCCAGCGAATCGGGCGAGGGCCGACAGCCGGCGATGATGCGGCCGGTGCCCGGATCGCAGACGTCGCCCGCGGCATTGACGGCCACCGCGGCCGCCACGGTGACGCCGCCGGGCACGGTGAGCCGCGCGAAGCCGAAGCCGCCCTTCATGCCTTGCGGCGGACCGAGCGCCTTGCCCACGGTGGCGCCGGTGCCAGCGCCGACGCTGCCGACGGCGATCTCCCCGCGGTGCGCTTCGGCGAGCGCCGCGTCGACGAGGGCGCGCGTCGGCCGCGCCCCGGGATCGCCGAAGGCGAGGTCGAAGAGGATCGCCGTGGGGACCGTTGGTACCACGCCGACCGGTGTTTGGAGACCGTGCCCGCGCGCCGCCAGCCAGTCGACAACGCCGTCGGCGGCGGCGAGCCCGAAGGCGCTGCCGCCCGCGAAGACCAGCGCGTGCGCGCGCGCCGCCACGTGGTGCCCGGCCACCAGCGAGTCGAACTGCCGCGTGGCGGTGGCGCTGCCGCGCACCTCCGCCGCCGCGGTGACCCCGTCCGGGCAGAGGATCACGGTGACGCCGGTCATCCCGACGCGGTCGCTGCCCTGGCCGATGGCGAACGCTGGCAGTGCGAGGTCGGTCGCGGTCGGCGGCAGCGGCGGATAGAGCGGAGCGGCATCCATCGCGCGGGGATCTTAGTGGCGGCGGACCGCACGACGGCGCAGGCGACAGGCGTGCTCGGTGCGCTGCAATCTGGTGGGACGGCCGTCGAGACGCGGGGGCGCGGTCGGCGGCCGCGAAGCCCGAGAGTAGAATCGATCCGTCGTGGCCCGCATCCGCCCCATCCACGCCATCTTCGCCGTCGCCTTCTTCATGGGCGCGGTGCTGGTCGCGGAGTGGGCGATCGACAAGAGCACGCGGCGCGCCGAGACGGAGCGGGTGACGCCGCAGGACGGGCTGGTCAAGGTGGACGTCTCCGGCATCGCGCCGGGGCAGGTGCGCTTCTACGACTTCCTCAACCCCGGCAACCAGGAAGTGCGCTTCCTCGTCGGCCGCGATCGCAGCGGCACGCTGCAGGTGGCCTTCGACGCCGCCGAGAACGACTTCAAGCGCAAGCTCGGCTTCCGGCAGGAAGGCGACTGGCTGGTCAACAACAAGTGCGAGACCGCCGTGCGGCTGGACGAGGTCAACGCCGGCACCAGCGGCTGCCGGCCGCAGCCGCTACGCCACCGCGTCGAAGGGCAGACGTTGGTGCTCGCCGAGGCGGACGTGCTGACCGGGTGGCGCTACTTCCATTGACCGGTCGGACATGAGGCTGCCGCCGCCACCCTGGGTGGTGGCGCACCGCGGCGCTTCGGGCGCACGGCTCGAGAACACCGTCGAGGCCTGCCGGCTTGCGGTCGAGGCGGGGGCGCCGATGATCGAGATCGACGTGCAGCTCGCCGCGGACGACGAGCTGGTCGTGTTCCACGATCAGGACCTGTCGCGGCTCGGCAATGGCGATCGGCGTGCCGTCGAGCGAATGACGAGCGCCGAGCTCGGGTCGGTGGAGCTGTCGCTGGTGCGCGACGACTCGCCGAATGGCGAGCCGCTGCGCGGCCGCGCGCCGACGCTCGCCGAGCTGCTGGCGGCGCTGCCGCCCGAGCTGCCGCTCGACGTCGAGCTCAAGCGCTTCCACGCCAACTACTCGTGGCTCGCGGGCGGGTTGGCGGAGGCGCTGGCGGACCGCCCCAACGTGCTGATCTCGAGCTTCGATTGGCAGGCCCTGGCCTACGTGAGGACACTGCTGCCCCACATGCCGGTAGCGCCCATCGAGAGCCGCCGCCCCGAGGCGGTGCTCGACGCCGCGGTGAAGCTCTCGGCGTGGAGCATCCACGTCCATCGGCGCCTCGCCAGCGCGGATCTGGTGACGGCGGCGCGCGCGGCCGGGCGACCGCTACTCGTCTACACGGTCAACGACGCCGCCGAGGCGCGCGAGCTGTTCGCGCTGGGGGTTTCGGGCGTGTTCAGCGATCACCCGGCGCGGCTGCTGCGCGAGCTGGAGCTGACGCCGGTGCCGGCTCCGTCCACGTAGATGCTGATCGCGGCCGTCGATCAGGGCTCATCGTCCACCAAGGGCGCGCTGCTCGACGAGAGCGGCGCCGTGCACGCTCGCGCCGAAGCGCCGGTCGAAGTGCGGCGCGAGGGGAGCGGCGTCACGCACGATCCTGAGGAGCTCTTCGACTCGGTGCGGAAGGTGCTCGTCGAACTCGCGGGCGTGGCGCGGCCCGACGCCGTCGCGCTCGCCTGCCAGCGCTCTACCTGCCTGCTCTGGGAACGCGACACGACGCGGCCGCTGACCCCGGCGCTCTCGTGGCAGGACCTCTCCGCGCGCGAGCGCGCCGCCGAGCTAGAACCGTACGCGCTCGAGATCGCGCGCCACACGGGGTTGCGGCTCTCGCCGTACTACGCGGGCAGCAAGCTCGGGCTGCTGCTCGACTGCGACGCCGACGCGCGCCGCCGCGCCGAGCGTGGCGAAGTGATCGCCGGCACACTCGACGCCTTCCTCGTCCACCGCCTCACCGGCGCGCCGTCGACCGAACCCGGCCACGCCGGCCGCACGCTGCTCTACGACCTCGACAACGATCGCTGGGACGAGGCGCTCTGCAAGAGCTTTCGCGTTCCCCCCGCCGCGCTCCCCGAGCTGCAGCCGAGCGCCGGCCCGCGCGGCACGTTGCGCGGCGACGCGTGGCAGGGCACGCCGCTCGTGGACGTGCCGCTGCTCGCGCTGGTCGGCGACCAGCAGGCGGCGTTGATCGGCAACCAGAGCCGCGAGCCATCGGCGAGCGGCGACGTCGTGGAGCCGGCGTCCGGTCGGCCGGGCGGCGGCGGAATCAACGGCGGCGAGGCCGCGGCCGCGTTCAGCGCCGGCGATCGCGTCGCCGTCGTCCACTTCGGCACCGGCGCCTTCGTCCTCGTCGCTACCGGCGAGGCGCAGCGACGCCACGACGGCCTGCTTACCGCCGTCGCCTGGTCGCGCCGCGGCGCGGCGGACGCGCACGAGCGCCGCTTCCAGCTCGAGGGCTCGGTCAACAGCGCCGGGAGCGCCGTCGACTGGGCGTTGCGGCTCCGTGGCGCCGCCAGTGATCCCGCCGCCGAGCTGGCCCGCATCGGTGAGGACGAGCTCGACCCCGAGCGCCTCCCCGACTTCCTTCCCGGCTTCGTCGGCGTCGGCGCGCCGTGGTGGCACCCGCACTCCGGTGGCACCTTCGGCAGCCTGGCGCTAACCCACGGCCCAGACGACCTCCTCCGTGCCGTGCTCGCCGGCGTCGCGCAACGCGTCGTCGATTGCCTGCAGGCCTTCGCTGCCGCCGGCGTGCCGCCGACCGTCGTGCGTGCGAGCGGCCGGCTCGCGGGCCTGCCCGCGCTCGCTGGCCTCGTCGCCGACCTCTCCGGCCTACCGGTCGAGGTGGTCGCGGAGGAGGAAGCCGGCCTCCGCGGCGCCGCCCGACTCGCCGCTCTCGCGCTCGGCGCCGGCGACGCCGCGCTCGCGACTCCGCCGCCGCTGCGCGCCCGCCGCGAACCGCGCTGGCCGGAGTCGCGTCGAGTCCGCGTGCGCGCCCGCTGGCGAGCCTTCGTCGACGCCGCCGCGGCGCTCCCCGCCGCCCCCGCTCCGGGCCACTAACCCCTTCTGTGATATACCTTGCCGCTGCTCCGGAGGCATCCATGCCCTCTGCCCACTTTGTCGTCTACGAAGATGAGTTTCGCCAGCTCGAGGACGCCCTGCGCCGGCTCCGCCAGGAGGCCAACGCCAAGGCCGTCTTCCTGATCGACAAGAACGGCCAGCAGATCGCTTCCACCGGCGAGATCGAGCAGTTCGACACCACCTCCCTCGCCTCGCTCACCGCCGGCAACGTCGCCGCCACCGACGGCCTGGCCAAGCTCATCGGCGAGCGCGAGTTCTCGGTGCTCTTCCACGAAGGGCAGCAGGACCACATCCACATCTCGATCGTCGGCCGGCGGGCCATCCTGCTGGTGATCTTCGACGACCGCTCCTCGCTGGGGCTCGTGCGGCTGCGCGTCAAGCGTGCCTCGGGCGACATGGAGCGCATCTTCGACACCATGGCGAAGAAGGGCGAGGCGGCGGAGGCGGGCGGCGAGGCGAGCCCCTTCTCGGAGATCACCGACGACGACATCGACGCTCTCTTCGGGGAGTAGCGGAGCCGCCGAACGACTGGAGCCCACGGCGAGCCCGCGCGAGCCCCTCGGCGATCGGGTGAAG
>DATNCU010000104.1:0-3342 GCA_035607145.1 Thermoanaerobaculia bacterium | reverse complement strand
GGCGCCGGCGGTGACGTTCTTGCTGCCCTCGCGGTAGATCGCCTGGGCGAGCACGGTGGCGGTGGTGGTGCCGTCGCCGGCGACGTCGGAGGTCTTGCTGGCGACCTCGCGCACCATCTGCGCGCCCATGTTCTCGAGCGGATCGGCGAGCTCGATCTCCTTGGCGACGGTGACGCCGTCCTTGGTGATCGTCGGCGAGCCGAACTTCTTCTCGATGACGACGTTACGACCCTTGGGGCCGAGGGTCACCTTGACCGCGTCGGCGAGCTTGTTGACGCCGCGCAGGATCGCGGAGCGCGCGTCCTCGGCGTAAGTGATCTGTTTGGCCATGACTTATGGTCTCCTGGGATTTCTTTGAAGGTGGATGCGCGAGGGTCAGGCGACGACGGCGAGGATCTCGTCCTCGCGGAGGATCACGTAGTCCTCCTCGTCGATGCGGATCTCGCTGCCCGAGTACTTGCCGATGAGGATCTTGTCGCCCTGCTTGACGTCGACCGGCGAGCGCTTGCCCTCGTCGTTGAACTTGCCGGGGCCGACGGCGATGACTTCGGCCTGCTGCGGCTTCTCCTTGGCGGTGTCGGGGATGATGATGCCGCCGCGCACCTGCTCCTCCTGCTCGAGGCGCTTGACCAGCACGCGATCCTGTAGGGGACGGATGTTCACGATGCCACCTCCTTGACGGGTGTTCTGGATGTCCTGTGCCAACTGGCTGAAAAGGCTTAGCTTGTGGTGTTTCGCCACCTTCCGCGAACGGAGCGCCGTTAGCACTCACCTCAGGTGGCTGCTAACAAGATAGCGCCGCAGCGCCGCGGCTGTCAAGCCGCCGCAGCCCGCCGCCGCAGCCCGTCTCGCCGCCCTACTCGAGCAGCGTCTCGACCAGCGCCGCGAGCGAGCGCTCGTCCTCGGGGGCGAGGCCGAGGAACTCGAGCCCGACGGCGAAGACCGGAGGCCCGTTGGGGTCGCCGATCGCCGACAGCACGGAGCGCACCCTGCCGCGCGTGCGGACGGTGCCGCGGCCGGTCTGGATCTCGAGCTCCACCGTCGAGTCGAGCGCCGGGTCCCACACCGTCTCCACCATGATGCCGCCGAGGCTGAGGCGGCGCACCTCGAAGTCGTGGCGCACGGCGATCGCCGCCGTCGGCGCCTGGGCGAGGTTGAAGCGGCCGGTGAGCCGGCGGTCGACTTCGACGACGATGTGCTTCTCGAGGAACGAGAGCACCTGCCGCGCGTTGTCGTCGAGGCCGTCGCGGAAGTCGAGGCCGGCGTGGTAGACGGCGCGCACCTCGCCGGCGGCGTCGCGCTCGTTGCGTACGAGGTGACACCACTGCACCTTGGTCTTGAAGCGCAGCGGGGTGCCGTCCTGCGACAGGCGCAGCCAGTAGTCGCCGCCCACCTTGAGCACCGAGCCGGTCTCGATGGCCATGCCGGTCAGGCTCATGTTGAGGATGCGCGCGTCGAGCGACAGCAGCAGGCTGCCGTGGACGTCGGCAACGTCGTAGCGCCGGAACCGGCGCGCCTCCCTGCCCATCGGTGTGAGTACGCTACGGCCGATCCGCTTGGATTGTCAAAGGCCGCTTCAACGCCCCCAGAGGCGCCGCGCCAGGTCGGCCTCGAGGCGCTCCAGGTAGCCGCGCTCCCCCCACAAGGCGCGTAGCAGACGGTCGAGCAGCTGCTCGGCTTCGTGGGAGCCCAGCTCGGGGCGCGCCGTCGCCTCGTCGGCGATCACGTCCATGGCAGGCGCGGCGTCGCGACGGCGCCGGCCCAGCCGCGCCATGAGCCAGCGCACCGTGCCGCGCAGCAGGTCGCGGCTGTTGCGCAGCACGCCGATGAGCAGGCGGCGCAGCGGGCGCGTGTCGGTGGCGCCGAGGGTGCCGTGCACGGCGGCGGCGGTCGCGGCCACACGAGCGTCGTCGGCGGGACCGCCGCGACCCAGCGCGCCGTGCGCGAGCGCCGCGTGCACCAGATAGCCCTGGTGGAAGAGCAGCGAGAAGGTGTCGACGGCGTCCTTGATGGCCAAGAAGTAGAGCACCTTGCGCAGCACCTCCTTGACCGGATAGATCGCCACCTTGGCGAGCAGGCGGCCGACGCTCATTCCGCGGCCGCCGCCGGAGAGGAGCGCGAGTTGCGCCGGCGTGAGCGTGACCTGCCAGCGGCCGGCGAGGCGCTCCACCATGCGGCGACGCATGCGGGCGAGGACGAGGTCGTCGAGGAACGGGATGGGCAGCAGCGGGCAGAGGCCGCCGAGCAGGCTGTCCCAGACCACGGCGCGGAACCAGGGCGGCACCGGGGCAGCAGGCGCGACGGCCACCGGTGTTGCCGCCGGCCGTGCCGTCGCTGCGCTCGCCGGCTCGCGTGGCTGCGTCACGCGCCCTCGACCTCGCGGCGCGGCCGCAGCGCCGCGCGCACGGCTTCCGCCACCGCCGGCGGCGTGCGGCAGGTGACGGTCCACTGATTCGACCGCGGTGCCTCCACTGCGGTGCGACAACCCTCGACGCGCTCCCGCTGCAGGAACTCGTCGAGGTGACGCAGGAAGTGGCGTGCCGTGCCTTCCGCGCGAGGGCCGAAGAAGTCCCAGCAGAAGGTGGTCGCCTCGCCGCTCATCGCCGCGTCACTCCTGCGCCAGGAAGAGCTCGCGGTAGTCGGCAATCGAGGCCTCGACCACCTGGTGCGCGCGCTCGCGGCCGTAGACCTCGTGCACCTTGACGCTCGTCGGCGCGCCGGCCTCGCGCATCTTGTAGGTGCCGAAGTAGTGCCCGAGGCGGTCGACGAGCGCCCGCGGCAGCTCGGACACGTCGCGCACCTGCCCCCACACCAGGTCGTTGGCGAGCACGGCGATCAGCTTGTCGTCGGCTTCCTCGCCCTCGGTGGTGCGGATGCCGCCGACGACGTTGGCGGTGAGCAGCACCTCGGCGCGGTTGATCGGCCGCTCCGAGAAGACGCAGGCGTCGAGCGGATCGCCATCGCCGCGCGTGGTGCCGGCCGAGAGCGCCGAGACGCGCGGCCCGCAGTAGGTTTGCGGGATGAAGCCGTAGGGCACCGGCGGGATCGACGAGCTCACCTGCGGGCGGTCGAGCCGCAGGTAGCCGCTCGCCTTGTCGACCTCGTACTTCAAGGTGTCGAAGGGCGTGATCTCGACGTAGACGTGCACGCGCGCCGGCGGCTCGGGGCCGACGGTCAGGCCGTGCCAGGGGTGGGGGCGGTGGAGGCTGAAGCCGCGTTCGCTCACGCGCCTGAGCGTATCCTCACCGTCGCATGCCCGAGCTGCCCGACGTCGTCGTCTACCTCGAGGCGCTCGCGCCGCGCGTGCTCGGGCAGCCGCTCGAGCGGGTGCGGCTCGCGAGC
>DATNCU010000211.1:0-5632 GCA_035607145.1 Thermoanaerobaculia bacterium | reverse complement strand
GACTCGACGAGAACGTTCCCCCAAATGGCCGCCATCACGACCACCCCGCGCGCGCAGCGCGCTGCCGCCCCCCGCCCAACCCCCTCCCCGGGGTTTGGCTCCACCCCTGACCCCCCGACCCCCTGCCCCTCCAGGGGCAGGGGGCGCCCCCACCCGACGTGCTGTGCGGCGGTTCGCTGCCGGCGGCAGCGGCGGTCGGCTACATTGCGGCGCGATGCCGCTGGGTCGAGTCGCTGTCTCGCGGGGCCTTGCCGCCGCGTTCGTCACAAGTGCCGCCGTGCTCGTGGCGGCCGCTGCCTTCGCGCAGCCGCCCGCCGGCCACTATCCCTACTTTCCCGCTGATTCCATTTGGACACGAGACGTCAGCAACGCGCCGCTCGATCCCGAGTCGGCGACGGTCATCGACTGGCTCGCCACCCACGGCGGTTGGGGCAGCGGCGTCATGCGCATCGACTTCTCGATCGAGGTGGTGGAGGGGTCGGCGCCGTTGCGCGCCTTCGAACCCAAGCGCGACGACGACGAGTTCTACGACCCCGACTGCGACGAGGGGCCGGTGCCGCTCCCCGACGACGGCGCCCTCGAGGGCGAAGACGGCTATGCGTGTCTCGGCGGCGGCGACTGCCACCTGATCGTCGTCGACCGGCCCGGCGAGCGGCTCTACGAGATGTGGCGCGCTGACGTCATCGGCGACGGTCCGGAGGCGAGCGACTTCCTCGGCGGCTGCATGGCGGTCTGGGACCTCGGCAACACCTACCTCGACAACGGCCGCGGCCAGGACTGCACGAGCGCCGACGGCGCCGGCTTCCCCATCGCGCCGCTGCTGTTCAACGCCGACGAGGTGGCTGCCGGCTCGATCGACCACGCCATCCGCTTCATCCTTCCCAACAGCCGCATCCGCGACAACATCTACGTCCACCCGGCGACGCACTCGACTGGGCCCACCATCGGCCCGCCGCAGGCGCCGCCCTACGGCGCCCACCTCCGGCTGCGCGCCGACTTTCCGCTGGCGAGCCTCGACAGCGAGGCGGAGCGGGTGATCGCGCGGGCGATGCAGAAGTACGGCATGTTCCTCGCCGACGGCGGCACGCTGGCGCTCACCGCGCAGAGCGACCGGTTCACCACCGCCAAGTGGCAAAACCTGCTGCCCGGCAACATCCAGTACGCGCTCGGCGAGCTGCAGGTCTCCGATTTCCAGATGGTGAACGGAGGCGCGCGTTACAACTGGCTGGGGAACTGCGAGCGCACCTTCCCGCTGTTCAACGACGGTTTCGAGGTGCCGGTGCTGCCGAAGTGGAGCGCGAAGTCGCCATGAGGAGCCAACGTCATCGCGAGGAGCGCAGCGACCTGGTCCTTCTTGATACGGAGCCGCAAGCGGCTCCGTGGATCTCGATGTCGGGGCGTCTAGATCGCTTCGCTGGGTTGTACGGATGCTCGCGATGACGGTGGTCGGTTGGGCCTCTACAGCTTCCCTCCCAATGCCAGCGTGATGCTCCGGCCAACGGCGAAGTCGGCAGCGTTGTCGGGCGCCGCGACGTAGAGCTTGTCGGTCGCGTTCCGCACGGTGAGCCGCAGCTCGAGCGCTTCGGAGAAGCGCCAGCCGCCGCCGAGGTCGAGCACCGTGAACCCGGGCCGCTCGAGCTCCGTCGGCCCCGGCTCCTCGTGAGGGAGGAACGTCGTCACGCGGCCGAAGGCGTAGCCACGGTCGAACGCCCAGCGCAGCGTCGCCCAGCCGTTGGGCGGGGTGATGTCGTCGATCTCGGCGCCGTCGTCGGTCTCGCCGTCGGACCATGCCGCGCCCAGCTCGGCGCTCCAGCGCGCGCCAATGGCCGTCTGCGCCTCGACCTCGAGCCCCTCGAGCGTCGCCTGGCCGCGGTTGCGGAAGGCGAAGTTGTCGCCGACGCCGAAGCGTTCGATGAGGTCGTCGATCTCGTAGCGGTAGGCGTAGAGGGCCACCGTCGAGCGTCCATGGCTCCAGCGGCTCGCGAGGTCGAGCTGCAGCGAGGTCTCGGGGTCGAGGTCGGGGTTGCCGGTGACGGTGCCGCGCCCCGAAGGGCCGCTGAAGTAGCGGTCGGAGAGGCTCGGCGAGCGGAAGCCGCGCGCGAGCTGCGCCGTCGTCGTCCACCCCGAGTACGGGCCGAAGGTGAGCGCCGCGTTGCCCGAGAACGGCGTGTAGGTCTCCTTGCGGTCGCCGACGACACCGCCCTCGTTGTGCGTGGTGACCCGATCGACGCGGCCGCCGAGACCGAGCGACACGCTGGAAGCGAGCGGCCGCGACCAGGTGCCGAAGACGCCGGTGGTGAGCTGCCGCGCGTCGTCGACGGAGATGATCGGCGTGCGCGGACCCCCTACACCTGCGGTGTTGAAGTCGATCCGCCCGCTGATCGCGTGCAGGTCGAAGCGGCTCCAGGCGTCGGCACCGAGCTGCAGCCTGCCGCCGCCGAGCTCGCGCGCGCCGACGAGCCGGAAGCTGCCGTCCTTGGCGTCGTTGTCGGTGCTCTCGACGCGGTGGGCGCCCACCGCCGGCGGGAAGCGGTCGCGCTCGAGGAGGATGTGGTACTTGCCGTAGAAGAGCGCCGACTCGACGCTCTCCCAGCCGCCACGCTCTGGACTACCAGGCGTGCCGAGCCAGCTCGCCGTGAAGCGGTCCGAGCTCTCGTCGGGGTAGCTCGAGGTGTTCACCCGCGAGTCGATGGCCGCCTTACCGACGTCCTCCATGCGGTCGACGGCGACTGCGAGCCGCAAGCGGCCCGGACCCACGTCGCGCACGAAGCGCGCGGCGCCGCCCTTGCCGTCGAGGCTCGAGTTGAAGGTCGGCACGTCGTCGCCGGCCTCGGCGTCGTCGGCCGTGCGCCAGTGCCCTTCGAGGAGCAAGTGGCCGCCGGCCACCGCGGCGGAGGCGGCGACGAAGGCCGCCTGCTGGTCGAGCGCGCCGGCGGACGCCTCGACGCCGTAGCAGGCGCCGAACGCGCCGGGCTCGGGATCGCGGGTGACGGCGTTGATGACGCCGCCGAAGACGTCGGAGCCGTAGACGACCGAGCCCGGACCGCGCACCACCTCGACCGCGGCGAGGCTCTCGGGCTCGACGAAGCTCGCCGAGGGACCGAGGCGCCGCTCGGCCGAGACGCGGGCGCCGTCGAGCAGGATCAACGTGCGGCCGCGCGCCATCCCGCGCAGCGACGGCGCGCTGTCGGCGCCGTCGCCGAGCTTCGAGGCGCCAGCCACCGACTCGAGCGCCTGGTAGAGCCGCTGCGGCGCGCGCTGCTCCAGCTCCTCGAGGGTGACGACCGTGGGCGCGCTGGCGGGCAGCGTGTCGAGCGTCGGCGCCACGCCAGAGACGACGGTGACGCTGTCGCGTGCCACCGGCGGCAGAGAGATATCGATCGCGCCGGTGGGCAACGCGGCGATCTCGTAGGGCGCGGACACTTCGCCGTTGGGGCCGGAGGCGACCAGCGAGAACGGCGGCTGCGGCGCCGGGTCGAGCGTGAAGCGGCCCTCGCGGTCGCACAGCACGCTGGCGGGCTGGCCAACGACGGAGACGACGTAGCCGGCAGCCGGGCGCTCGTCGGGGAGCGACAGGCGGGCGGAGAACGAGACGGCTGCGGCCGGCGCCGATGCGAGAAGGAAGGCACACGCGGCGAACACTGTGGGGAACGAGGCAAGCCGCGCGGGAGCGAGTCGGCCGAGGAGTGCGATGCGAAGGGAGCCGTGGCGGCGATCGGGTCGCCGGGGCGGATCGTGACGATGCATGGATGGAAGGCCTCCGCGAATTGGAACGTCGCGCCGCAACACGCTCGCCGCCGTCCCACACGGACGGCGACGACGCCGCGGCGCCGAGTCGAGCAGCTGGCGCTCGCCGAGCGCTCGCGCTCAGACGTTCCGGCGGCAGAGGACCGACAGGCGCGGCGTCTTGGCGCCGTAGGTAGGCGGCGTCCCGGCAGGCACCGTGTCGACGACTTGCGAATCGATGGCGGCCAAGGCTGCCCGGACGAGCTTCGGCGAGGGCGACGGCATCGGCCCCAGGCCGCGCAGCCGTACCGCGCCGTGGACGAACGCCGGCTCCCAGACGTCGCCCGCGCGCTCGCCCTCACACTCCTCCCAACCCTCCCCGTCGCGCGAGCCCTCGACCCACACCAGCACGCCGGGATCACCCGGACGGGCCGACTCGCCGCGCCCCAGCCGCGGCAGCCGCCAAGTTAGGGCGGGCGCGTCGCCGGCGACGATGCGGAACTGTCCGGGCATCACCTGCTCGCGCTCCTCGCTCTCGTCGCCGAAACGCAGCAACAGCCGCGCATCGTCGCTCGGCAGCTCGGGCAGCCGAACCGTCACCCGCCGCATCTCCAGCTCGAGGTGCGGCGTCAATCGCGTCAAGAAGGTCCGTCCGCCGTCGAGCGACAGGAACGCTTCCCACTCTTCAGCATGCGGCATTGCTGAGAGTCCGGAACCAGCTTCCCATGCGAGCGTCACGTCCTCGCCCGCTTTCAGCGACGCATCCGCCGCCGGAGAGATCAGCCGTGCGAGCTCGCCCTCGTTACCGGCCGCAAACGCCGGCACGGCCGCGCCGAGCAGCACTCCGGCGCCGCACGCCGACAGAAGGCAAAGAAAACGCTTCATCGCAGGGACCGATACAATCCTACTCCGCCGCCGCGCGCCGTTCCGCGAGGAGCGCGATCAGCACCGGCAGGACCAGCCGATCCTTGGCGCGATTGGCGGCGGTCTTGACCTCGATGAGCGTCGCCAGGTCGAGGACCCGAAGCACCAAGCCTTCGTCTTCGATCACCTCCGAATGTGCGAGGAGGTCATCGAAGCCGCGCCCATCGTTGAGCTTCGCCATGGGATCGAAGGGACCCAGGCGCGTCGTCAACAGCAGCACTCCTCCACCTTCCAGGTGCGAGCGGCTGGGCCGCAGCTGTCGCCCAGCCGAGTCTCGCGCCAGGGCGTCCAGATCGACGAGCAGCGTCTGCAGCCGGTCCAGGTTCTCTGCCGTCCGCCGGTAGACCACGTCGAGGTCCTGGGTGGTGATCGGCGCGCCATGGAGCACTGCCGCGGCACCGCCGACGACGATGTGCTCGACCCCTGCCGCTGCCAGGGCCAAGAGGAGCGCGTCGAGGTCAGCGGATGCCGGATGCGGCACGACGCAGCCTGGCGAACGTCGCGGCCGCACGCGAGCAAGCCCGCAGGCGCTCGCGGGGAGAGAGCCCGAGTGACCAGCGCAAGAGGCCCTGGTCGACCTCCGCGACTGCTTGCAGGACGAGAGGGTCGACGTCTGTCGCGTGCTGCCGCGCCGACTGAACCGTCGCTACGCGCTGGCTGCTCACGTCAGAAATGTTAACACCGTCAACGGGACGATAGCTCGCTGAATGACGACCGTGAACGGCTCGCGGTCGATCACTCCAGCATCCGCTCCCCCGCCGGCTCGCGGAGGTTGTAGCGGCTGCTCATCGCGCGGCCGTACGCGCCGGCGTTGGCGATCAGCAGCACGTCGCCTTCTTCGGTCGCGGGCAAGCGGCGCTCCACGCCGAGGACGTCGCCGCTCTCGCAGATCGGGCCGACGACGTCGGCGACCTCGGTGGGCAGCTCGTCGAGGCGGGTGAGGTTGACGATCTCGTGGTAGGCGCCGTAGAGCGCCGGGCGC
>DATNCU010000190.1:0-2254 GCA_035607145.1 Thermoanaerobaculia bacterium | reverse complement strand
CCAGTGGCGGCGAAGGAAGCGGGAAGTACGGTAGGTCCAGGTCCCGCGCCGCGCGGCCACGGGCCGTCGGTTGAGGTGACGTTCCAGGTCGTCAGCCAACGCCGCCGCCGACCGATAGAGCTGCTCCGGCTCCTTGCGCAGCGCCTTGAGCACGATGGCATCGAGGTCGCCGGCCAGCTGCCGCCGCCGCTGGGGAGGCGCCACCAGGCTGGGGCGGCGCGGCTCGCTCGAGCACACCACGCGCACGATCTCTGCGGGGGCGAACGAGCCCAACGGCTGCGCCGGCTCCCCGGTGAGCAGCTCGTAGAGCAGCAGGCCGAGCGCGTAGACGTCGGTGGCCGTGGTCAGCGGCGCGCCGCTCACCTGCTCGGGGCTGGCATATGCCGGCGTCATCGCTGCGGAGGCCCGCAGGGTCGGAGCGTCGGGGTCGGCTTCGTGAGCGTGGACGAAGCGGGCGATGCCGAAGTCGAGCAGCTTGGGGACGCCGTCGTCGGTGACCAGCACGTTCCCCGGCTTGATGTCGCAGTGCACGACCAGCCGCTGATGCGCGTACTGCACGCCCGCGCATAGACCGCGGAAGAGGCGCAGCCGCGCCGCCACGTCGAGCCGCCGCTCCTCGCAGAACTCCGCAATCGAGCGGCCCTGCACGAACTCCATCGTGAAGTACGGCAACCCTTCCGGGGTCACGCCGCCGTCGATGAGACGGGCGATGTTGTCGTGCTCGAGGCCGGCGAGGATGCGCCGCTCCGCGATCACCTGGCGCTCGACGTCGGGGTCGTCCTCCGCGCCGTGCAGGACCTTGACCGCGACGCGCTTGCCGTCCACGTCGCGCGTGCCTTCGTAGACGACGCCCATGCCGCCGCCGCCCACCCGCGCCGTCAGGTGGTACGGGCCGAGCTGAGTACCGACCAGGTTGGATCGTTCGGCCGCCATCTCGAGGGGCATCACCGGCGCCGCGAGCAGCCGGGTGTTGGCCTCCTCGTAGCTGCGCAGGAGATCGCGGACCTCGGTGGCGAGGGTAGGGTCGCGCGCCGCGAGCGACGCGAGCGCCGCCTCGCGAGTCTCGCTGTCGCGCTCGACGAGGTCGACGAAGGCGGCCTTGAGCCGTTGCCAGCGCTCGGGATTCATCGGCGACGGGTGGTACGGGAGTCTACTAGTGCGGGCGCTTCCGCAGGATGGGGCGACCTACAATCGGCGGCAGCGCACGCCCTCGCGCCCGCTGCCGTCGCCGTGATCTCCACCGTCGCAGACCGTATCCGCGCCCTTCCCGACTCGCCCGGCATCTACGTCTTCCGCGACGCCGCCGGCGAGGCGGTGTACGTGGGCAAGGCGAAGTCGCTCAAGCGAAGGGTGGTGCACTACATCGGGGAGCAAACCGACCCGCGATTGCAGGCGATGGCGGCGGAGGCGGCGGACCTCGAGTTCGTCGCCACCGACACCGAGGCCGAGGCGCTGCTGCTGGAGAACAACTGGATCAAGAAGCAGCAGCCGCGCTACAACATCCTGCTCCGCGACGACAAGACTTATCCCTACCTCAAGCTCACCGTTGCCGAGGAGTGGCCGCGCCTGGTCTTCACCCGGCGTATCGGCAACGACGGCGCCGCTTACTTCGGGCCCTTCCTGCCCGGCGGCCTGGCACGCCGCGCCACCAAGCTGGTGCAGAAGCTGTTCAAGGTGCGGGTCTGCCGCATCCCTATCGACGGCAGCCTGCCGCGGCCCTGCCTCTACTACGACATGCGACGCTGCCTCGGCCCCTGTGTTGCCGGCCTCACCACCTACGAGGAGTACCGTGGCGCCGTGGAGCAGGCGCGGCTCTTCCTCGCCGGCCGCACCGAGGAGCTGCTGCGCCGGCTGCGTCGCGACATGGAGACCGCCGCCGAGGCGCTGGAGTTCGAGCGTGCGGCGCAGCTGCGCGACCTGCTCGGCGACGTCGAAGACGTGCAGGGGCGCCAGAAGCTCGCCTCGGTGCGCGGCGAGGACGTCGACGTCTACGGCTTCCACGTCGGCGGCGGCAACGCCACGGTGGTGATCCTGGTGATGCGCGGCGGTCAGGTGCTCGATCGCCGCGAGCTGTTCTGGGAGGGGGAGGGCGCCGTCGAGCCGGCGCGGCTGCTGGCCGAGCTGTTGCCGCAGGTGTACGACACCACCACCTTCATCCCGAAGGAGATCCACCTCCCGATCCCGGTCGAGGGCGTCGAGGCGCTGGAGGAGTGGCTCTCCGCCCGCAAGGGGGAGCGCGTCTACGTGCGTTTCC
>DATNCU010000100.1:0-11580 GCA_035607145.1 Thermoanaerobaculia bacterium | reverse complement strand
GCTCGCGAGCTTGGGCGACACCACCACCGACTGCGCCGCCTGCTGCAGCGCCCCGAGCTCGTCGCTGTCGAGAACGGCCGGCAGCTCCTCGAGGATCGCCTGCACGCCGCCCGACAGCAGCAGCTCGCGCTCCTCTTCCGGCGGCGGGTAGCCGATCTGCAGCGACATCAGGAAACGGTCGAGCTGCGACTCGGGCAGCGGGAAGGTGCCCTGGTGCTCGAGCGGGTTCTGGGTGGCGATGACGAGGAACGGCTGCGGCAGCAGGAAGCGCTTGCGCTCCACCGTCACGTGCCCCTCGCTCATCGCCTCGAGCAGCGCCGACTGCGTCTTCGGCGTGGCGCGGTTGATCTCGTCGGCGAGCACGATGTTGGCGAAGATCGGTCCCGGCACGAACTCGAACTGCTGGTTCTTCTGGTTGAAGATCGAAACGCCGAGGATGTCGGACGGCAGCAGGTCCGAGGTGAACTGGATGCGCTGGAAGGAGAGCCCCAGCGAGCGCGCGAGGGCGTGGGCGAGCGAGGTCTTGCCGACGCCCGGCACGTCCTCGATCAGCACGTGGCCGCCGGCGACGAGGCTGACGACGGCGAGCCGGATCACCTCGGGCTTGCCGCGGAGCACGCGGCCGACGTTGTCTTCCAGCCGCCGGATCGGGCCGGCGGCGGCGAACGGATCGTCGAGGGCTCGGGCCGCGATGGGGGTGGTCATCTCGAGCGTGGGCACGAGATTCTAACGGACGCCGACCGGCGACCGTCGTGGCCTGAGCCGCGAAGTGCCTCGACGCCAGGATCTTGACAATGGCGTAATCAAGGCGTAACTTACGATTCGTCACGCCGCACCCGGCGAGCTGAGACAATCCAGCTATCGTTTCCGATTGTAGGGACGACAGCGAAACGCAAAGCCATCGGAGAGGGTATGAGTAACGGCAAGAAGGACGAGCGGATCAAGGCCATCGAGAGCGCGGTCACTCAGATCGAACGGCAGTTCGGCAAGGGCGCCATCATGCGGCTGGGCAAGCGCGAGGGGTTCGTCATCGAGATCATCCCTTCGGGTTCGCTGGCGGTGGACTACGCCATCGGCGTCGGCGGCTTCCCGCGCGGCCGCGTGGTGGAGATCTTCGGCCCCGAGTCGTCCGGTAAGACCACGCTCGCCCTCTCCACCGTCGGCCAGGCGCAGAAGCGCGGCGGCGTCGCCGCCTACATCGACGCCGAGCACGCCCTCGACGCCGAGTACGCGAAGCGCCTCGGCGTCGACATCGACGACCTGCTGGTGTCGCAGCCCGACAACGGCGAGCAGGCGCTCGAGATCGCCGAGATGCTGGTGCGCTCCAACGCCGTCGACATCGTCGTCGTCGACTCGGTGGCGGCGCTCGTGCCGCGCGCCGAGCTCGAAGGCGAGATGGGCGACAGCCACGTCGGCCTGCAGGCGCGCCTGATGTCGCAGGCGCTGCGCAAGCTCACCGCCATCGTCGCCAAGTCGAAGACCACCCTCGTCTTCATCAACCAGATCCGCGAGAAGATCGGGGTGATGTTCGGCAACCCCGAGACCACCACCGGCGGCCGCGCCCTCAAGTTCTACGCCTCGGTACGCATCGACATCCGCCGCATCGCTTCCCTCAAGGAGGGCGAGGAGGTGATCGGCAGCCGCGCCAAGGTGAAGGTGGTCAAGAACAAGGTGGCGGCGCCCTTCCGCCAGGCCGAGTTCGACATCGACTACTCCGAGGGCATCTCGCGCAGCGGCGAGCTGCTCGACCTCGGCGTCGAGCACAAACTGGTCGACAAGAGCGGCGCCTGGTTCTCCTACGGCGACCTGCGGCTCGGGCAGGGGCGCGAGAACTCCAAGCAGTTCCTGCGCGACAACCCCGACCTCGCCGACGAGCTCGAGCTCAAGCTGCGCGAGCTGCTCGGGATGACGGTGCGGACCGCGGCGCCTGCCGAGGCAGTCCCGGTAGCCACCTGATCCTCAACCCATGAAGCGGCGCAGCCAGGTAGGGCGGGCTCCCCGCCCGCCCTACCCCATGAATCTACGCAGCCACGGGTTCCGCGAGCCCTTGCCCAGCGCGCGAAGCTCGGCGATGGGACGCGGCAGCAGCGCCAGCTGCCCCTTCTGCAGCTGCAGCAGGACGAGGTCCATGCGCTCCTCGCGGCGGTCGGGCTCGACGTCGGTGAGCACCAGGTCGCCCAGCGAGCGGCTGCCGTCCATCAGCCGATAGAAGACCTTCTCGTCGGCGCGCACCGGCTCGGCGTCCTCCTCTTCCACCCACAGCGGGTAGAAGCGGTGGAGCCACTCGAGCGGCAGCGACAGGTGACGCGGCGAGAACAGCACCTCCTCCTCGTTCGCCTGCTCGAGCATGAGGTCGAAGAGGCGGATCTCGCTCGACGCATTCGATTCCTCGTCCAGCCGCTCCACCTCCAGCGTGCCCGCCACCAGCAAGCGGAAGGCGGCCTCGAGGAAGCGGAAGCGGGAACCCTGCACGAGCTGGTAGAGCTCGTCCAGACGCCGCGGCTTGTCGACGCCGGCGAGCACGCGCTCGATCAGCGGCGTGCGGTCGTCGGCCGACGGCGGCGGCTGCGCGCTGCGCGAGAGCACGACGCCGTCGTGCACCAGCACCTGGCGAATGCGCGCGTGCTCGTCGGCCCACCGCGTCCCCTCGAGCGACAGCGCCAGCGGATCGAGCGGCTCGGTGAGGCGGTCGCCCACCTCCGGGAACTCCTGCAGGAAGTAGAAGACCCCGTGGTCCCAGATGAAGAGGTCGCACACCCGCTCCTCGACGTGCTTGACGAGGGCGTAGGCGGCGTCTTCCGCCGAGAGCAGACCGAGGTCGACCAGCGCGGTCCCCAGCCGCGCGCCGGAGACGCGGCAGAGCGCGAGGGCCTCCATCAGCTTGCGGCGCTTGAGGTAGCCGTTGAGCAGCAGGTGCTGGCCGAAGTACTCGGCGGCGTCGCCGGTGACGCAGCCCACCACCAGGCCGCGATCGAAGATCACCCGCTTCTCGCGCCGCGCCGTGCGCACCACCAGCGAACCCGAGCGCCGTTCGTTGTGCGGCCACTGCAACAGGTCGGAGAGGGACATCGCCCCCAGTCGGCCGGTGAACTCCACGATGAGGGCATGCTATCGCCGCTGGCTTCATGCCGCACCGTGACAATGCCGGCGGCGGCCCGTATCCTTCCCCGCCATGAAAGCGCCCCTCCGCCCGCCGGTCTCGCTCCTCCTTCTCGTCTTCGCTTTGCTCGCTCCCGCGGCGGCCATCGGAGTGACGCCGCCGTGCAAGCCCTGCGCGGGCGTCACCACCTCGAGCGTCGGCGAGGCGGTTGCCGCATTGCAGCAAGCGCCGCGGGTCGCCGCAGATGCGCGCCTCTACGTGCGCTGGCGGCACGATGCGCTGGCAACCTGGGACGCCGGCAAGGCACGCGCGGTCGCCGAGGCTGGCGGCACGCCGTGGGTGGCGGTGGTCTTCCACACGCAAGCGCCGCTCGTCGAGCACGCCGGCGACCTCGAGCGTGAGCTCGCCGGGCTTGCGGCGATGGCGAAGGACGCCGGGCCGCTGCTCCACTTCGAGATCGCCTGGGAGCCGCAGGTCGATTCCGGCGGGCAGGCCAACCCGCCCGACTGGCTGGTGCAGTACGCCTTCCTGCTCAAGCGCGCCGCCGTGGTGGTCACCGGCGCCATCGCCGACGCGCGCGTGCTCACCGGGCCGCTGCCCGCGGATCCCGACGCGCTGCGGGCGCTCTACGCGCAGGAGCTCGCGGCCTACGCCGACGGTGTCGTGCTGCAGGGGCCGGTGGAGGACGGGGCGCTGCAGAAGAGCATCGCCGTGCTCGAGGAGCTCGATCCGGGACGGCCGGTGATCGTCGCCGGCCTGCCGTGGCCGAACCCCGCTGAGCTGACGGTCGCCGAGGCAGCGCGCCTGGGCGCGCTCGGCGCTTCGATCGCGCTCTTCGACCTGCCGGAGCCTCCGGCAGCACCACCGGCGGCCGAGCCGGCGCCCACGGCGGCGACGAGCGCGGAGACCGCGGCCGCCGGCACGCCAGCGCCGACAACCGAGGGCCAGGCCGCCTCGCCCGCTGCGCCCGATGCGCCCGCGCCTCCTGCTGCGGCGCCGACGCCCGCTCCGGCTCCGCCGCCGCCACCTTCCCTTGCGCCCCTCGCCGTGCTCGCCAACGAGACCCGCGGCGACCTCTCCTACGACCCCTCGTCCAGCCCCGCCTCGACCTGGTCGTTCGCGCGAGCCAAGGACCTCGGCCTGCGCGTCATCGCGCGTCGCCCGGGCGACGAGCCGCTGGCGCTCGCTTTCGACGACCCCACGCTCACCGCCCCCGAGGTGGTGAGCCTGCGCACCGGCGAGGCACAGCCGGTCGCCGGCGCCAGCGGGCCGCAGGGCGTGCGCCTGCGCATCTCGGCACCGGTGGCGCTCATCCGCCTCGCCCGCCGCGAGGCGCCCGACCTGCGGACCATCCGCGGCTCCGCCGAGGTGGCCACCGAGCGGCAGATGCCGGTCGAGGAGATCCTCCGCCGCCTGCAGGCCTTCGAGGACGCGCAGACGCGCCGCCTCGACCACTACCAGGCCACCAACACCACCAACCTGCGCTTCCAGGGCGCCGGCGAGCAGGGCGTCGAGGTGACCTTCCGCGGCCCCTTCTTCTACCGCGAGGGCAAGGGCTTCGACTGGGCGTGGGAGGAGCTATTCATCGGCGGCGTCAAGTGGCGCGGCAAGCAGCTGCCGGAGATCCCGCTGCTCCAGCCCGAGAAGGCGGCAGCCATGCCGCTGCAGATTCACTTCACCCGCGAGTACCGCTACCGCCTGCGCGGCACCGACACCGTCGACGGCCGCCCGGTGTGGGTGGTCGACTTCGAGCCCGCCGACGCCACCCTCGCCGCCACCGGCAAGCTCTACCAGGGCACCGTCTGGGTCGACCGCGAGCACTACGGCCGCGTGCGCACGCGCGGCCTGCAGGTGGGGCTCACCGGCGAGGTGATCTCCAACGAGGAGACGCTCGAGTACCGGCCGGTCGACGCAGCCGGCAAGCCCGCGCCGTGGACGCCCGCGGCCTTCTGGCTGCCGCTGCGCGTCCTGGGCCAGCAGCTGCTGTCGGTCGTCAACTCGACGACGGTGGTCGAGAAGGAGACGCTGCTCTCCGACCTCGTGCTCAACGGCGCCGACTTCGAGGACAAGCTCGCCGCCGTGCAGGCGAGCGACGTCACCATGGTGCGCGACACCGCGGGCGGCCTGCGCTACCTGGTCAAGAAGGAGGGCAGCGACGAGCGGGTGGTCAAGGAAGGCTTCGACACCAACAAGCTCTTCCTGCTCGGCGGCGTCTTCTACGACGACGCCCTCGACTTCCCGCTGCCGCTCGCCGGCATCAACTACTTCTCGTTCGACTTGAAGGGCACCGGCCAGCAAGCCAACGTCTTCTTCGGCGGCGCGCTGCTGCAGGCGAACCTCGCACAACCGAAGCTCTTCGGCAGCCGCTTCGACGGCGGCGCCGACTTCTTCGCCCTCGCCCTCGCCCTCGGCGACGAGATCTACGCCGGCGATGACAAGCTCGAAGGCGAGACGGTGAAGATCGCGCCCGCCCACGTCAACCTCAAGCTCGGCCGCCCGCTGGGCAGCTTCTTCCGCCTCGGCGCCACCTACGGAGTGAACTGGCTGCGCTTCTCCGACGACGACGAGACGGCGTCGAACTTCGTCATCCCTTCCGACCACTTCCTACACTCCTTCGAGCTCGAGGGCCGCTACTCGCGCTCGGGCTACCGCATCTCGGCGAGCGGCAGCTTCAACAAGCGCTCGACGTGGGAGCCCTGGGGCCTGCCCGGCACCTTCGACCCCGAGACCAAGGACTTCCTGCGCTGGGACGTGCGAGCCGCCAAGAGCTGGTACCTGCCACGCTTCCAGCGCCTCGGTTTCGAGCTCGACTACTTCGACGGCCGCGACCTCGACCGCTTCAGCAAGTACCAGTTCGGCTTCTTCGGCGGCAGCCGCGTGCACGGCTACCAGTCCGGCAAGGTGCGCGCCGAGAAGGCCTACGCGACGCACCTCTCGTACGGCGTCGGCGTCGGCGAGGTGGTGCGCCTCGACCTCATCGGCGACGCGGCGTGGGCCACCGACGAGGCGAGCGGCCTCGATCGCGAGCTGCTCTCGGGCATCGGCCTCGCCGGCTCGTTCATGGGACCGTGGCAGACCGTGGTGCAGATCGACGTCGGCACGCCGCTGGCGGGGCCCGACAGCGGGTTCGTGGCGTACCTGGTGTTCCTGAAGCTGTTCAAGTGAACGCCGACGAGGACGCTCCGGTCGACGAGGCCGAGCCGGTCGAGCTCGCGGTGACAGACGTGCTCGACCTGCACAGCTTCCCGCCGGGCGAGATCGGTGAGCTGGTGCGCGACTACCTCGACCTCGCCGTCGAGCGCGGCTTCGCGCAGGTGCGGATCGTTCACGGCCGCGGTGTCGGCGTGCAGCGCGAGCACGTGCGGCGCATTCTCGAGCGCGACCCGCGCGTCGAGGCGTTCGGCGATGCGCCGCTGGAGGCGGGCGGCTGGGGCTGCACCTGGGCGCGGCTGCGGCCACCACCGCCGCCGCCGCAGGAAGCGCCGTGAGCGCAGAGCCGCGCCCGCCCGCGCCGTCTCCGCGCCGCACGTGGCGCCAGCGGCTCGGTCTGGCGCCGCGGCCGCGCATGCCGCCGCTCTTCTACGACCGCACTTACACCTTCGCGCTGCCGTCGTCACCGCTCGACCCGCTGCGCGCCGAGAAGGTGGTCACCGCTCTCGGTCTGATGGGCCTGCTGCGGCCCGGTGAAGTGATCGTGCCGTCGCCCGCCAGCCTGCGCGACCTGCTGCGGGTGCACGACCGCGACTACCTGGAGGCGCTGGGGGACAACGCCGCCGTCGAGCGCGCCTTCGGCTTCGCGCTCAACGACCTGCAGCGCGAGCGCGCCCTCGGCGTGCAACGGGCGATGACCGGCGGCACCATCGCCGCGGCCCGGCGCGCCTTCGCCGAGCGCTCCCTCACCGTCAACCTCGGCGGCGGCTTCCACCACGCGCGGCGCGACCGCGGCCAGGGCTTCTGTCTGTTCAACGACGTGGCGGTGGCGATCGCGGCGCTGCGACGCAGCGGCTTCGAGGGCCGTGTGCTGGTGGTCGACCTCGACCTCCACGACGGCGACGGCACCCGCTCGCTCTTCGCCGCCGACCCCACCGTACACACCTACTCGCTGCACAACCGCCACTGGGACGAGCCGGCCGCCGTCGGCAGCACGGCGATCGAGCTCGGCAGCGGCGTCGACGACGCCACGCTGCTCGCCAAGCTCCGCGAGACGCTGCCGCCGCTGCTCGCCGCGCACCGCCCCGAGCTGGTCTTCTACCTCGTCGGCTGCGATCCGGCGGCCGACGACGCGCTCGGCGATTGGAAACTCACCGCCGAAGGGATGCTCGCCCGCGACCGCTTCGTCGTCGAGCTGCTGCGCGGCGAGCGAGGCGCTAGCGGCCGCGGCGCGCTGCCGGTGGTGGTGACGCTCGCCGGCGGCTACGGCGATCGCGCCTGGCGCTACACGGCGCGCTTCCTCGCCTGGCTCGCGTTGGGCGACCGGGGCAGCCCCGCGCTGCCGCCTGCTTTGCCACCTGATGACGAGGTGCTCGTCGCGCGCTACCGCTCGATCGCCCGCCTGCTCACGCACGCCGAGCTCAGCGGCGAGGAGAACGAGCGTGGTGGCGACCCGGGTGGCGCCGATACCTGGGGCCTCACCGCCGAAGACCTCGTCGGCTCGCTCGAAGAGAGCCCCGCCGACTCGCGCCTGCTCGGCTACTACACGCCGCACGGCGTCGAGCTGGTGATGGAGAGCAGCGGTATCTTCGACCGCCTGTGCGACCTCGGCTACGAGCAGCCGGTGCTCGACTTCGACCTCTCGCACACCGGCGGCCACATGGTGCGGGTGTGGGGCGGGCGCGATCGCCGCGACCTGCTCGGCGAGATCCGCATGCGGCGCGACCGCCAGGTCTTCCCCGGCTTCGAGCTGCTCGCCATCGAGTGGTTGCTGCTGCAGAACCCGCGCGCCGTCTTCACCGCCGAGCGTCCGCCGCTACCCGGCCAGCGCTATCCCGGCCTTGGCATGCTGCGCGACATCCTCGCTCTCTTGGTCCAGGTCTGCCACCGCCTCCACCTCGACGGCATCACCTACACGCCGAGCCACTTCCACCTCGCCTCGCAGTCGACCAAGTACCTGCGCTTCCGCGAGCCGCGCGACGCCGCCGCCTTCGACGCCATGAAGGCCGCCGTCGCCGGGCTGCCGCTCGGCGAGGCGACGCGGCGCATCGAGGCGGGCGAGGTGATCGACCCGGCGACCGGCGCGCCCTTCCGCTGGCAGCCGACGCCGATGGTGCTGGTGGTGAGCGAGCGCTTCGCCACGGCGCTGGACGCGTAGCGCGGGCGCCAGCGCACGGCGCCGCGCCGTACCGATCTGGTAACCTCGGCGTCACCATGCGGCTCCGGCGGATCCTCGTCGCCACGGCGCTCGCCGTGCTGTTGCTGCCACGCACCGCGCACGCTTACCTCGACCCCGGCAGCGGCAGCATGCTGCTGCAGCTCATCGTCGGCGGCGCGGCCGGCGCCGCGGTGGTGGTGAGGCTGTTCTGGCGCCGGCTGATCGCGCTGTTGCCCTCGCGTCGCCGTGAGCCCGACTCCGCGCCACCCGACGGGGCCTGAGCCCGGGTCGTTTCGCGACCGCGACAGCCGCGTCTTTCACGTCGACGGCGAGGTCTATCGCGCTCTCGGCGCCCGCGCCCTTGCCGAGTGGCGAGCGATGCAGGCGACGAGCTTCTTCCCGCGCGCGATCGCGGAGGGCCGCATCGTCGTCAGCGAGGAGGTCGCCGTGCCTGATGCGCCTGCTGCCGAGCTGCCCGGTACCGCCGCGTATTGGGAAGGATTCCTCCGTCACCAGCGCATCCCCTTCGTCAGCTACCCCTACGAGTGGTGCTTCGGCATGCTGCAGGACGCGGCGCTGCTGCAGCTCGATCTCCTCGCCGAAGCGCTCGCCGAAGGTTGCGTGCTGCGCGACGCCACTCCCTACAACGTGCAGTGGCGCGGCGCGGTGCCCACCTTCATCGACGTCGGTTCCTTCGCACGACTGCCACCGGGCGAGCCGTGGGTGGCGTACCGGCAGTTCTGCGAGCTGTTCCTCTTCCCGCTGCTCCTCACCGCCTACCGCGGCGTCGCGTTTCAGCCGCTGCTGCGCGGCGCTCTCGACGGCGTCCCCGCCGAGCAGTGCCGGCGGCTGCTCGGGCTGCGCGACCGGCTACGTCCCGGCGTGCTCGTGGACGTGGTGCTGCACAGCAGCCTCTCCGCCGCGAGCGCCGACGCCAAGAAGAGCGTGCGCGGCGAGCTGCGCGCGGCCGGCTTCGACCGCAAGCTCATCGAGCGCAACGTCGCCCGCCTGCGCCGCATCGTCGCCGGCCTGCGTTGGGGGCAGGAGCGCTCCACCTGGTCCGAGTACGGCGACTCTCCCGGCTATGCCGACGCCGACCGCGAGGCGAAACGCCGCTTCGTCGCCGAAGCCCTCGCCGGCCGCGACTGGCGGCTGGTGTGGGACCTCGGCAGCAACACCGGCGAGTACGCCGCGATCGCCGCCGCGCGCAGCGAGCTGGTGGTGGCGATGGACTCCGACCACCTGGCGATCGAGCGTCTCTATCGCCGGCTGCGTGCGGGCGGCGAGCACCGCGAGCGCATCCTGCCGCTGGTGGTCGACGTCGCCGACCCGCCGCCCGCCCTCGGCTGGCGCGGCGGCGAGCGGCAGACGCTGCACGAGCGCGGCCGCCCCGAGCTGGTACTCTGCCTCGCCCTAGTCCACCACCTCGCCATCACCCGCCACCTGCCGGTGGACGAGATCGTCGACTGGCTCGCCGACACCGCAGAGCACCTGGTCATCGAGCACGTCGACCGCGGCGACGAGATGGTGACGCGCCTGTTGCGCGACAAGGACGACGCCTACGACGACTACACGCGGGCGAACTTCGAGACTCAGCTCGAGCGTCGCTTCGAAGTGCTCCGCAGCGAGCCGGCGAGCGCCACGCGACGCCTCTACTTCGCACGCCGCCGCGGCTGAGCGGCGCCGCCGCGGCGCTCACATACCGCACCGCATCAACGTCAAGCCGGCAGCGGCTGCGCTCCCGCCCCCGCGGCCGGCCGCGCCCGCCTCTCCGCCTGCTCCGCCCGCCAGCGCTGGATACGGCCGAAGAAGAGGTCGGTGAACGCCTCCACCTCGTGCTCGGGGTAGAGCGCCTCCACCTTGAGGTGCACCGCCTCGCGGCACTCGGGCGAGGCGAAGAACTCGTCGGCCACGGCGTCGAGGTGGCCGAGGTGCTCGGCGCAGAAATCGGCGAAGCGGTCGGCCTCCAGCCGCTCGCGGGCGATGGCGGCGTAGCGCGTGAGCTTCTCGCGGTACGGCAGCTCCTCGCGGGCGACGGCGTAGAACGGCTCCCAGTCGAGCGTCTGCCGCATGCGCCGCTTCGTCACCGCGCAGAACACCGCCCAGCGCAGCTTCGCCAGCACCAGCCACGGGAAGTGGAAGTGCAGCGACGTCACCTGGCTGTCGGGGCAGGCGTTGGCGAAGTCGATGGGGTGGAAGGAGCCGTCCTTGCGCAAGCTCTCGCAGGAGTTGAAGTCCCAGCCGAAGAAGCTGTTGATGGTGAGGCAGGTGTCCTCAAGCCACGACCGCTCGGCGGCGTCGATGGGCGGCGCCTCCATGCGATAGCGGTCGTGCAGCGGCGCCGCTGGGTCGTACTTGACGACGTTGACCTGCGGTCCCATGCCGATGGCGCGCACGAAGAGGTCGAAAGGCGCCACCGCCGCCTGCAGGTGCATGACGTTCTTGCCGCTCTCGTCGTAGGCGGCGCGCAGCTTCTCCTCGTCGTCGATCTTCGAGACGCCGCGCCAGGCGCCGCCGTCGTAGGGCTTCATGAACAGCGGATAGCCGACCTTCGCGCCCACCTGGCCGAGGTCGAAGAGCTTGGCGTAGCGGCGCAGCGTCGGCTCGAGGTCGGGGTTGCTCTGCTCGTACTCCTTGGGCGGCACCATCCAGGTCTTCGGGATCGGCATCCCCAGCCGCAGCATCGCCGCGTACGTGGAGTGCTTTTCCATCGCCTGCACGGCCCACGGGTTGTTGAGCACGTAGACGTCGTCGAGGATGACCGCCTTCTTGATCCACTCGCGGCTGGTGTAATACCAGTGCGTCAGGCGGTCGAGAACGACCGTGTACTTCGTGCTCTGCTGAAGGTCGAAAGGCTCGATGGTGACGCGCTCGACAGCCACCCGCACCTCCTCGCCCTGCCACGGAATGGCGAGGTCGAGCCGGCGCAGGAGGTGCTCGAAGCAGAGCGGCCAGCAGAGGTCGGCGCCTAGCGAGAGTCCGATCCAGCGCGTCGTGGGCGTGGGCATTGGGGTGCGGTCCCTCCGATTTCGCGGAGTCTACTGCGGCCTATCATCTCCCTGCGCTGGTCCGGAGCCGTCCTACCGACCGGCCCGCCGCGGCAGGGCACGAGCGTTGCATCATCCCTCTGATCCGGCCGGCCCTGCGGCGAACCAGCGATAGAGGCGGATGA
>DATNCU010000179.1:0-10050 GCA_035607145.1 Thermoanaerobaculia bacterium | reverse complement strand
GGCTCAATCAGAACGTCTAAGTCGCGAGTCGTCCGATATGGGACGTGCGCCAGAACCGCCATCCCGCCGATCACTACATAGGCCACGCCTTCGCTGTTGAGAGCAGCGAGGAAGTCGGCAAAGTCCCTCGTCATCGGCGATTCCCCGCGTGCGCCAGAGGTCATAGGCCGCGTCGAGCAGTGCGACCGCGGCCTCCATCCGCTCGCGGGCCGTCGCGGCAAGTGCATCGTCGACCTCCTGCTGGAGAAGGTCCGAACGCGGGGCCGTGAGCGCGTAGCGGCGCTGCTGCGCCCGCCGATGCATCGTCATGCGACGAGTATAGGAGCGGTCGTGGCCTCGTCGCTGCTCGAACGCGACATCGAGTAGCGCGGGGGCCGAGCTCAGCCGCCCGCGACGGGCTGTGCTTTTCGCCCTTCCCAGCCGATCCACGCCGCCGCCACGAGCAGCAACGCGAACGCGATCGGGCCGTGGAACGCGGTGTGGCTCACCTGGAGCTCCCAGCCGAAGGCGACCAGCACGACGAGCGGCAGCCACGAGACCTTCTTGGCCAGCCCCAGGGCCAGCGCCAGGAACAGCGCGGCGAAGAAAGCCGCATACGAGCCGGTGTGGCTGATGAACGAGCCGACGCCTCCCACCCAGGGGTCGATCCAGGTGGTGTTGATGACCTTGATCACGCCGTCGAGCTGGTGAGCGTCGAGCTGCTTGTCGTGGAACATCTGCTCGGTGTTGATGATCGTGCGGCCGACGCCGAAGCCGCCGATCGAATCGAGGGCGGTGTAGTAGATGAGGAAGAGGAAGATGGCAACCCGGGAGAGCCAGCTGAACGCGTAGGCGCCGGTGCCGTCGCCGCGGCGGACCCAACTCGCCATGAGACACAGGCCCACCGCCACCAGGCCCGCCATCGGCGTCTGGATCATGTGCAAGGTGAACCACCATTGGGGACCCGGGTAGGCCAGCGCCTTGAACGCCGGATCGTAGGGCTGGGGTTGCGACACGTACTGGTACATCCCCGGGATCTCGGTGAACCCGGCGGGATGGAAGAGCTCGATCCCCACCAGCACCAGCGGCGCGATCACCAGACAGAGCCAATGCAGGGCCTTCTTGACCGGGTCTTCCATTACCTCACCTCCTAGACGTCGGTCGTGGATATCAACGGAACCAATGCCAGAGCAGGTGCAGCGCGAGCACGATCGCGATCCACAACACCGGGTTGCGCAGGGCGCGAACGGCAGCGCGGCCGGCGGCGGCGGTACCGATGGCGCCGAGGTCGAGGACCTCTTCGCTGTGCCTCGGCAAGGCAAGAGGCGCCACGGTCGTGGCTGCGGCTGGTGTCGGTGGAGCGATTTCCGCGGCAGCTGTCGGTGCAGCCGATGACCCAGCGGCTGCTGCGCTTGCAACCGGAACAGCCGGCGCTGCCGCCGCCGGCGCCGTCTCCAGCTGCCGTCTCATCGCGGCGCTGAATTTGCCGAACATCTGGTCGCTGACGTCCTCGATCATGCCCTTGCCGAACTGGGCGAGGACGCCTACGACGTTGACGTCAGAGACGATGACAACTTCCGTGCTCGCGGCGTCGCGGGCAACGACGCGGCTGCTCATCCGCATGTCGGCGGCGCCCTTGCCGCGGGTCTCCTGGCCTGAGGCGGAGATCTCGGCCTCGCCGGCTGCCGCGTCGAGGCGCTCGAACTTCATCTTGCCGCGGTAGCTCGCGGTGACCGGGCCGACCTTGACGGTGATGGTGCCGCCGTAGCTCTGCTCGTCGAGTTGGCCGGTGATGGCGGCGCCGGGCAGGCAGCTCGCCACGCGGCGCGGGTCGGTGAGGAAGTCCCACACCGCGGGAGCCGGAGCCTGGACGACGAAGCTCTTCTCGATGCGCATGCCCATGAAGTGAACCTCGGGGGGTCGCGGCAGACCTTACTTGCGTTCGCCTGCGGACTCAACCGCGGCGATGCAGCGCACGGCAGCGCGCGGCCCGGTGCAGTAATCTCTCGATGAGCCACTCACCCTGGCGCCGGCAGGAGGACCCGTGACCCGACACGCCATCGCTCCCGCACTCGCCTCCGCGCTGCTCGCTTCGGCGCTGCTCTCGACGAGCGGCGGCGCGGCGCTCGCTCAGACGGCCAACCCGTGGGACGGGCCGGCCGCGATCGCGGTCGAGGTCAAGAACCAGGCGGGCAAGCCGGTGCCGGGCGCGCGGGTCACGGTGCGCTTCACCGACCTGCAGCCGGCGGCGGGGCCGCCGCCGGTGGGCACCGATCCCAAGGGGCAGGCGATCGTCGGCCACCTCGCCGAGGGCAGCTGGTACGTCGAGGTGAGCCACCCCGAGGCGATGTTGTTCACCGCCTACGTCGAGACGCGCGCGGGGAAGGCGGCGAAGAGCACCTTCGCGGCGCAGGTGTCGACGGGGAGCTCGTGGTCGCCGCTGAAGGTCGAGTTCTTCAAGCCGAAGAGCATTCCGGCGGCCGCACCGATGGTCGCCGCGGGACCCGTCGCTGGCGCGCCGGCACCCGGGGCGCCGCCATCGAGTGCCGGTGCCGCGCCGGTGGCGCCGTCAGTGCCCGTTGTACCGGCGGTGCCGGCACCCACCGCCCCGCCGGCTCCGCCTGCACCGCCCGCCGCTGCCGCAGCGACTCCCGCACCGCCGGCGACCGCTCCGAAGCCGGCCGTGCCGACGCCACCAGCTCCCGCTCCTCCGCCCGCACCAGCTCCGCCCGCACCAGCTCCAGTCGCGCCACCGCCCGTCGCGACTCCGACGCGGCCACCCGCACCGGCCGCGACACCGGCCCCGACGGCGCCACCAGCTCCCGCACCGGCGCCTCCACCTGCAGCGACCGCAGCACCACCTGCGCCCGCGGCACCGCCGGCCGCTCCGCCAACGCCCACGCCGAAGCCCGCAACGCCGGCCGCGACTCCCGCTCCGCCGGCGCCACCCCCACCGCCAGCTCCAGCGCCGGCTCCGACTCCGGCCGCAGCAGCGCCCGCTCCGCCGCCGACTCCCCCACGCGCGGCGTCTCCTCCACCTCCCGCGGCCACGCCTCCGCCCGCGCCGGTGGCGCCGCCGGCTCCTCCACCGGCACCGGCGCCACCGCCGGCGCCGCCCGCCGTCGACACGCTGCGCGCCGCCGAACGCGGAACGTGCGCCGAGTGCGGAAGCGGCGAGTGGGCGGCCTCGGGTGAGCAGACGGCGGCGCCGACGGCCGCTCCCGCCGATTGTGCCGCGGTGGCGGCCGCGGTGCGGCCCGGCCTGCGCGCGCTCGCGTTCTCGGCGCCGTCTGCCGCCGAGGCGGGCTATGCGGGCCCGGTCACCGCTCCGGTGCCCGCCGGCTCCGCCTGCGCGGTGGTGGCAATCGTGCTGCCCGCCGACGCGCGCTTCATCGGCTACCGCTACGAGGCGCTCGACGGCTGGGGCAGCGGCGACTGCGTGGCCGACCAGCCGTGCACGATCGGCGAGTCGCGCTGGCTCGCGCACCCGACGATCGAGCGCGGCGAGCGCACGGTGATCTGGGCGACCTTCGCCAACGCCTCGCGCGACCGCGCGCGGCGCGCCCGTCTCACCGCCTACTTCCGGCCGTCCACGGCGTGGCGGCCGCCCGGTTGAGCGGCGCTCGCGAGCCGATCGCCGCGGTGCGCCGCTGCCGCGAGCGCCTCACCGCAGCTCGCAGTGAGGCGAGTCCTTGAACGTCGGGAAGCGGTGGCCGGCGACCAGCCCCTCCTCCTCCACCGCGTCGGCGTAAGCGGCCCACACCGGGCTCGAGCTGGGCGGGATGAAGACGCGGCCCTCGCGCGTCGGGTAGCAGTCCGCCGCTCTGCCGCTGCCGACGGTGCCGTTGCCCTGGTGGCGTGACGGCTTGTCGACGCCGTCGGCGTTGGTGAGGATCGGGCCGGGGCGGCCGAACGGTATCGCGTCCGGCCGGCCGGAACCGAAGAGCCACTGCTGCCGGGCGCGGGTGCGGAAACCCTCGACGAGCCGGAACGGCGTGCCGCGGGCGGCGAGCTTGGTGAGCACGGCCTGCAGCTTGTTGCGGAAGGTCGGGTCGAGGTGGCCCGGGTTGGGGTCGATCGGCGGCTCGGCGGCGACGGCGAGGCCCTTGAGCACGACGTCCATGCGGCGTGCGCGCGGCGCGGTGCGCTTCGTCGCTGGCGCCGCGCCCGACGTCGCCGGCATCTCGCTCGCCTGGCGCCGCGGTGCTGCCTTCACCGGGCCTCGCGGCTCGACCGTCGCCCTCGCTCTGCGTGCGCGCTTGGTCTTACCGCCGCCCTTCCTCGCCCCGGCTGTCTTGCCCTTGCGCTTCGCCTTACCTGCTCGCTCAGTCGCCGCCCGGCCCTCGCCGCCGCGTGCCTTGTCGCTCACCCGAGTTCCCCTTTTCGAGATTAGACGGACATGCCGCCGGACTTGCATGCCGCCGGACTTGGCGCGGCCAACCTAACCACGCCGCCCGGCGAGGATCGCCACGAACGAGCGCGTGCGCAGCTCCTCGAGGGTGAGCCCGCACCGCGGCGCCGCCTCCTCCTCGCTGATGGCGCCGCTGTTGATCGCGCGCAGGAAGAAGTTGAGCAGGCCCTGCCCTGTCGCCGCGTCGTCGAAGACGTCGCCGACGAGCGTCGCCTGCGCCGCCTTGGCGACGAAGTTGGAGAGCCGCTCCGCCGCCGCGTCGAGGCCGTCGAGGAAGAACGTGTAGACCGCCGCGTAGCGGATGGGCAGCTGCGCCGGGTGCAGGTCCCAGCCCTGGTAGAAGCCCAGCTCGAGCGAGTGCTGGATGTGGTCGTAGCAGAGCTTCCAGGCGCGGTGGACGACGGTACGGTTCTCCTCCTCCTGCGCCGCGCTGAGTGCTTCGCCCGCCGCTGCGCGGTGCGGCGCCACCGGCATGACGTTGGTGGCGCCGTCGGAGAGCCAGACGCCGCGACCGGCGAGCGAGACCTGCATCACCTGCCGCGCGAAGTCGCAGGCCGGGTGGTTCATGTGCTGGTGCGCGGCGGTGATGTTGTTGCTCGCCGTGTAGTCGTAGGTGCCGAAGTGGGCGGCGATGCAGCGGCCGCGCGCCTCGTCGAGCAAACGGGGCAGCGCCACGGTGCCGTCCTCGGCGAAGATCGACTGCGGCGTCTCCACCATCATCTCGAAGCGCAACGCGCCGGCCGCGAGGCCGAGCCCCGCCTCGAGCCGCTCGCAGAGGTCGGCCATCGCCGTCACCTGCTCGGGGACGGTGATCTTCGGCAGCGTCACCACGAAGTTGGCGGGCAGCGCGCCGCCGCTTGCGCCGACCAGCGTCGTCAGGAAGAGGTCGAGCGTGCGCACGCTGCGCTCGCGCAGCTCCTCGGTGAAGGGCTTGATGCGGATGCCGATGAACGGCGGCAGCACGCCGGTGGCCATCCCCGTCGCCACCTCGGCGGCGACGCTGCTCGCGTGGCCGTCCTCCTCGGCGTCGGGGCGGTTGCCGTAGCCGTCCTCGTAGTCGATGCGGAAGTCCTCGACCGGCTCGCGGGCGAGCTTGTCGCGCACGCGGGCGTAAACGGCGTCGGCGAGCCGCGCCGGCACCCCCAGCGCGCCCGCGAGCGTCGCCGCGTCGGGCGCGAACTGATCGAGCGAGCGCAGCCCCAGCGCGCCCATGCGGCTCGCCACGTCGGCGCGGAACAGCTGCGCGCCGCCATAGACCGTGTGCACCGGCTGTCGCCCGCCGGCGTCGCCGGGGTGGCGGGCGGCGAAGGCGGCGTTGGCGCGCGCGAGCGGCGCCATCACCTCGCGCAGGGCGTCGACGGAGAGGGTGCGCTTCATCGGTGCGCGGAATCCTAACGGAGTCGCGGGCTGCCGCTCGTCGCGCCGCACCACGAACCGCTCCGGTGTGGGCCCTCGCCCTACGCCACCGCGGCCACGCGCGCCGGCAGCCGCGGAACGCGGCTCCCGCCAAGGACTTGCCGGCCGCGTTCAGGCGGCTGCCGCCACACGTTTCGCGAGCTGACTCAGCTGCCGCCGTTGCGCCGGCGTCAGCGGGTCGAAGGCGAGCCCGGCCTCGAAGGTTGGGCGCGCGCCTTCCTCGTCCGGCGCGAGCTGCACCAGCGCGCAGCGCGCGATGGCGGCGGTCAGGCTCAGCGAAGCGAGCTGCACGTGGTAACGCCGGCCCGGTGCCAGCGACTCGCCGGTCGAGACGCGGGCGCCCTGCGCGCTGACGTCGAGGACGCGCAGCGTCTGCAGGAAGCCGATGCGGCCGGCGAGGCCGGGCGTGGGGCGGCGGGAGTGGCGGCGGCGCTCGGGTCCATCCGTGCGCATGGGGTACCTCCTCGGTCGCCGCACCCGCGGCCGACGGCCCGCCGGCATTGGCGAGCCGCGGCCGCCGCGGCGACCGGGACATCAATCGCAAGGCGAAGCCGTTTCCTTGCGCGCCTACTCGTCCGTCTCTTCCGCCGGCGTGAGCGGCGGCAGACCGCCGCTCCAGTGCGCGGCGCGCCGGGCGACCTCGCGGCGCTGCTCGGCGAGCGCTTCGGCGTCGGCGCGCACCTCTTCGTGGCGATAGCGGGCGGTGGGGCCGCGCTGGCGCCGCCAGCGCAGCGGCAGCGTCAGGGTTTGGCCGGCGCGCCAGCTGCGCGAGGCGAGGACGTCCTCGACCAGCCGGTCGAGCGCGGCCGACAGCTCCCAGCAGCGCTCGGAGTACCAGACGGTGTCGCGGAGGAGCTGGTGCAGGTCGGCAAAGTGCTCGTAGGTCTCGCCGAGGGACGCCTCGGTGCGCCGCAACGCCGCGCGCAGGCGCGAGGCCTCGCGGCTGCGGCTCGCGTGCTCCGCCTGCAGGCGCTCGACCGCCTCGCGCAAATCGTCGAGCTCGCAGCCAAGGGCGGCGGCAGCGGCCTCGCCGCCGGCGATCTGCGCCGTGAGCGCCTCGTTCCACTGCGAGATCTCGGCGTCGCGCTCGCGCAGGCGGCCGAGCTCTTCTTCCGCCGCGGCGAGCCGCGGGACCAGCTCCTCGTTGTGGCGCGAGATCTCGGCGTCGCGCTGCCGCAGCCGGCCGAGCTCCTCTTCCGCGGCGGCGAGCCGCGGGACCAGCTCCTCGTTGTGGCGCGAGATGTCGGCGTCGCGCTGCCGCAGCCGGCCGAGCTCCTCCTCCGCGGCGGCGAGACGCGGCACGAGCTCCTCGTTGTGACGCGAGATGTCCGCGTCGCGCTCGCGCAGGAGGCCGAGCTCCGCCTCGGCCGCGGCGAGGCGCGGCGCGAGCTCCTCGTTGTAGCGCGACACCTCGGCGATGCGCTGCTGCAGCCGCTCGATCTCGGGCTCGGCGGCGCCCACCGCCGCCTCCGCCGCGGTGATGCCGGCGCGCAAGTCGGTGTTCCAGCGCACCAGGTCGGCGTCGCGGTCGCGGCGCCACGCCGCCTCGGCCTCGGCGGTCTCGACGCGGTGGTGGAGGTCGGGCAGCGCCAGACGCTCGCGCTCGGCGCCGGCGAACCAGCGCAGCAGCTCGAGCGCACCCGGGGACGGCAACGGCACTTCGCTCCAGGCGAGCGCGCTGCCGTCCTCGCAGGCCGCGGCCAGACGCTGCTGCGCCACGGTGAGGTAGCCCGCGGCCTCGCCCTCCGCCGCGTGCTGCCGGTACAGCTCGGCGCGCACCACGTCGGCGAGCTCGGCCGCGCTCGGCACCTGGAGCGCGCCGGGTGCCAGCGGCGAGAGCTGCGCCGCGAGGTCGGACGCCACCGCCGCGGGATCGTTCAGCAGCCGCCGGTAGCTCACCGCCAGGCGCGGCGCGCCGAGCGAGTGGCGCAGCGCCGCGAGCGCGTAGACCTCCCACAACGCCACGCCGACGGCGAGCGGGAAGCCGTCGCGCGCCTGCAGCGAGCGGGCAACCTCGAGCGGGTCGCGGTGCACGAGCACGAACGCCGGGGCGTCGAGCACCGGCCGCCACAGCGGCAGCAACACGCACAGCCGCGGCTCTTTCAGCGCCCACGGCCGTTGCGTGTCGAGCTCGCCGACGATCGCTTGGGCGCGCGCGGTGAAGCGCTCGCGATCCGCCGGCGCAAGCGCCGCGAGGTCGAGGTCCGCCACCTCCCACCAGCTCGCGCCGAGCGCCGCCAGCACCCCTTCATCCAGCGCCCAGGCGGCGCGGCTCTCCCAGTAGCCCTGCGGGTTGCCGGCATCGCCCGGCTGCAGGCTCTCCGGCGGGCCGACGTGGCAACCCATGCGGGCCAGCAGGTGGGTGAGGACCGAAGTCCCCGACCGGTGCATCCCGAGGACGATGAGCTGCAAGGTGCGGGATTATACGGGCGCGATGCGAACCGACATCGACCGCTTCTGGGCCGGCGTCGGCCTCGCCGCGGTGCTGCTGCAGGCGGCGCTGCTGTGGATCGAGTGGCGCCCGACGCCGCGGCCCTTGTGGGGCGACGAGGCGACGTACTGGCGAGCCGCAGGGGAGGTGCGCGCCGGCGGCGAGAGCGACCTGCAGATGATCTGGCCGCCGCTCTACCCGCGCTTCGTCGCCGCCTCGATGCCGCTCTCGGGCGGCAGCCGGCTCGCGGCGCAGCTGGTGCAGGTGGCGCTGCTCTTCGCATCGGCATGGCTGCTGCGCGGGCTCGGGCGCGCGCTGCTGCCGGGCGCGGAACTCAGCCGCGGCATCCACGCCGCGGACGTCGCGGCGGCGCTGCTGCTGCTCGATCCGCAGGTGGCGTGCTTCGGCGCCTTCCTCTGGCCGGAGCTGCTGCACCTAGCGCTCTTCCTCTTCGCCTGGTGGGCGCTGGTGACCCGGGGCGAGCGCTGGCCGTGGCTCGTCGCCGCGGGCGTGGCGCTCGGGCTGGCGCTGCTCGCCAAGAGCCTGCTCGTGGCCTTCGTGCCGGTGCTGCTCGCGCCGTTGCTGCTCCTGAGCGGACCGTCGCCGCGGCGGCTGCTGCGGCCGGCGGTGGTGCTCGCCGCGATGGCGGTCACGCTGCTGCCGGTGGTGCTCCACAACCGCCAGCGCTACGGCGTCGCCGGCGTCGCCGATTCGTCGACGTTCAATGCCTGGGTCGGCCTCAACGAGCGCTCGCGCCGCAACTTCGTCGACGAGATCGTCGGCGACGAGCTGACCGTCTACCTGAACAGCGCGCCGGACCCGGCGGGGCGCGCCGCGATCGCGCGCGGCAAGATCGAGGCGCTGGTGGCGGAGCGTGGCGTGTTGCCGCTACTGCGAGCGCAGCTCTCGCGGCAGTACTTCCGGCTCTTCGACCGCGACTCGTTCCTCGCCGACCAGCTGCCGGGCGGCGCCATCGCGGAGCGGGGCGACGGCTACGGCTATGTGGCGCCGCCGCATTGGCTCGCCGCGGCGCTGCGCGGCTGGGGGTGGACGATCTACGGCGTCGTGCTCGTCGGCGCCGCGCTCGGCGTCGCCACGGTGCCGGCGGGCAACCGGCGGTGGCTCGTCGTGGCGCTGCTCTTCGTCGCCTACAACCTCGCTCTCTTCCTCGTGCTGCACGTGAAGACGCGCTACCGCGTGCAGCTGATGCCGGTGCTCGACCTCTTCGCCGGCGCCACCGCGGTGTGGCTCGTCACGCGGCGGCCGCGGCGGCCGGCGCTCGTGTGGGCGGCGGGTGGAGCGCTCGCCGCGCTGGCGCTCTTCCTCGCCTTCGGCGGCCGCTGAGCGGTGCGCCGCCACCTCGGTCCCGGGACGGTCATCCGCGGAGGGTAAAATCCCGGCGATGCGGCGCACCTTCTCGCGCCACGCCTCGGCGTGGCTCTGTGCCAGCTTCGTCGCCGCCGCGGCGGCAGCGGCGCCGGTTTCAGTTGCGGGGAGCGCGCGCTTCCGCATCGACGTGCGCGACGACGGCGTCTACGGCGTCAGCTACGAGGCGCTGGCGCGCGCGGGCCTCACCGGCGAGCCGGCCAGCTCGTCGCTGGTGCTGCGCAACCGCGGCGAGGTGGTGTCGCTGTGGGTGGAGGACGGCGGCGACGGCCGCTTCGGTCCCGGCGACCGGCTCGAGCTGGTGGGCCGCCACCTCGCCGGCACGGTGACCTACCGCGACCCCTACTCGCCCTTCAACGTGTACGTGCTCGACGTCGGCGGCGAAGCTGGGACCACGGCGGCGCCCGCCGCCGCACCAGTCGTGAAT
>DATNCU010000165.1:0-6926 GCA_035607145.1 Thermoanaerobaculia bacterium | reverse complement strand
ACTTGAGGAACATGAGGCCGCCGGCGAGGTTGACGAGGTCGCCGTAGCGCTGCGCCTCCGGCCCCCCCAGCACCATTCCCAGCATCAGCCCGACTTGGGTGAGCTGCTGCTTCGAGAGCTGGTTGACGGAGTGGCGCCCGGTGACGTGGCCGATCTCGTGGCCCATCACGCCGGCGAGCTCGGCTTCCGAGTTCATGTGGTCGATGAGGCCGCGGGTGACGTAGATGTAGCCGCCGGGCAGCGCGAAGGCGTTGACGGCGGGGTCGTCGACGACGGCGAAGTGCCACGGCAGGTCGGGGCGCTCGGAGCGCGCGGCGAGCTCGCGGCCGAGTCGCTCGACGTAGCTCTGCAGCTCGCGGTCGTTGTAAAGACCGAGCTGCTGCACCACCTGCTGGTCGTATTGACGGCCGAGAGCGATCTCCTGGTCCTGGCTGTAGAGGTTGAGCTGTTTGTGGCCAGTAGCGGGGTTGGTGGAGCAAGCGATTACCACCATCAGGGCGGGAAGCGCCAGCCACGCGGCCGCGGCGCGAAGGGTACGCATCGGTGTGTCCTCCTTGGGGTTCCTCCTTGCGTCGCCCTGCCCCGAAGCAGGGCTGATCGGCGAGTGGAGCAATTTCCCTTCCAACCGGCGCCGGCTGCCGCGAACCGGGTGTAAAGCCCGGCATTGCCGGCGCTTCGCCCCTTCTGGCAGACTGCCGCCGCCGTGCTTCATCCCCGCGTGATCGTCCTGCGGGGCGGTCAGGTGCTCGGCGAGCACCCGATGCCGCCCGGCGCCGAGCTCGTGCTCGGCCGCAGCGAGGGGTGCAACGTCACCATCGCCGACGGCTCGGTGTCGCGGCTCCACGCGCGGCTGGTCGCCGACGATGCGGGCGTCTACGTCGAGGACCTCGGCTCGGCCAACGGCACCTTCGTCGACGGCGAGCGGACGAAGGGGCGGGTGCGGCTCACTCACGGCCAGCAGGTGCGCGCGGCGCAGCGGGCGCAGGGCGCGCCGCTGCTGCTGCGCTTCGAGGACTTGCGGCCGGCGCCGGCTGATGGCGCGGCGGAGATTGAGGGGTTCGACGAGGACGGCACTCAGGGTGCGGATGCGGATCGCGACACGGGGCCGCCCTTCCCTGTCGTGGCTGCGGAAGAGCCGTTGTGGAGCGCCGGCGCGCCGAGGCCGGCTGCGGCCACCGTGCCGGTTGCAGGCGCTGCACCGCCGGGACCGGTGGCATCCCCTGGCCCCGAGGGTGCGCGGAGGAGCCGCAAGGCGTGGGTGTGGGCGCTCGCGGCCGTGGTGATCCTCGGCGGGCTCGCCGTCGCCGCGGCGGCGGCGTGGTGGCTGCTCGCCTCGCGGCGCGCTCCCTCGGTCGCCGGCCCCGTGCCGGCCGCGGCAGCGGAGGCGAATGCGATCCCCGCCGCGCTGCCCGCGTCGACGGCCGCGCCGCAACGGACGCCAGCCACAACGACCTCCGCATCGCACGAGGACGTGCTCGTGGTGCCCGTCGAATCGGAGACCGGCGCGGCGTCCGTCGTCGCCGGCACCGCGGCCGCAGCGGCGCCGCGCGCAGACCCGCTCACCGGCAAGTGGACGGCGCGCCTCGAGAACGTCTTCTACCCCGAGGACGATTACGTCGTCGAGCTGCACCTCGACCTCGTGCAGCGCGGCAACGCGGTCACCGGCCGGGGCCAGGTGCAGATCGAGGGCAACGCGATGACCTTCGGCGTCCCGGCCGCCGACGCGACGGGCAGCGCTCGCGGCGGTCCGGCCTCGGAGGTGCGGCTGCGCCTCGCCTTCGGCCGCCCGATCGGCGAGCTGCAGCTCGAGGGTACGCTCGACGGCGATGCCCTAGCCGGCACGTTCCGCTCCTCCGCCGCACAGCAGCCCGGCGCGTGGCAGGCCGTGCGCGCGAAGCCCTAGCGCGCGAGGCGTGCGCCGCCGCTTAGCCAGGCTCGGGCACGCCCCAGCCGCCGCCGCCCGGCGTCTCGAGCAGCAACCGGTCGCCGGCGTGCACCTCGCGACCGTCGACGCTCGCCAGGTTCTCGACGCTGCCGCCGGCGCGCAGCAGTCGTTGACGGCCGCGCGCTCCCTCGCCGCCGCCGGCGCCGCCGAAGGGCGCCTCGACGCGGTGCTGCGTCACCACCGACAGCGCAACCGGCTCGAGGAAGGTCAGCTCGCGCACCGCGCCGTCGCCGCCGCGAAAGGCGCCGTCGCCGCCGGAGCCGCGGCGCACGGCGAAGCGCTCCAGCCGCACCGGATAGCGGTGTTCCAGCACCTCGGGATCGGTGATGCGGGTGTTGGTCATGTGGCTGTGCACGGCGCTCGCGCCGGCGAAGCCCGGTCCGGCACCGCAGCCGCCGCACACCGTCTCGTAGTAGCCGAAGCGCTCGTTGCCGAAGAGCACGTTGTTCATGGTGCCCTGGCCGCAGGCTTCGAGATCCAGCGCCGCGATCAGCGTGTCGACGAGCCGCTGGCTGGTCTCGACGTTGCCACCCACTACCGCCGGCGCGTGCGACGGGTCGTCGGGGAAGCGCGGGTTGAGCATCCCTTCGGGCACCACCAGCTCCACCGGCTCGAGCAGCCCCTCGTTGAGCGGCAGCGGCTCCGCCACCAACAAACGCAGCACGTAGAGCACGACCGCGCGTACCACCGCCGGCGTGGCGTTGAGGTTGCCGGGGTGCACCGGCGACGAGCCCGTGAAGTCGACGCGCACCCGCTCGCCGCTCACCTCGAAGGCGACGCGCAGGACGGCGCCGTCATCGAGCCGCTGCTCGGCTTCACGGCGGCCATCGCCGAGCCGGCGCAGGGCGGCGCGCAGCTGCGCGGCGGCGCGGGCGCGCAACGCGCGCATCGCGGCGTCCACGCGCGAGCGGCCGTGATCGGCGACCAGTCGGCGCAAGGTCTCGGCGCCATGGTGGTTGGCCGCCATCGCGGCGGCGAGGTCGGCGACGTTCTCGGTGACGGCGCGGCTCGGCCACGGACCCTCACCCAACAGAGCAGTGACTTCGTCCCACAGCGGCACGCCGGCGCAGACGAGGTGGCGCGGGGCGATGACGACGCCCTCCTCCGCCAGCGTGCGCGCGTCGGGCGGCATCGAGCCGGGGCGGGTGCCGCCCAGCTCTGCGTGGTGGGCACGGCTCGCGACGTAGCCGAGGAGGTCTGGCCTCCCATCCTCCGCGTGCACCGGCGTGATCACGGTGACGTCGGGCAGGTGCGAGCCGCCGAAGGCAGGATGGTTGGTTACCGCCACGTCACCCGGCCGCAGCGGCAACGCCGCGGCAACGGCGCGCACGCAGAGCCCTAGCGCGCCGAGATGCACGGGGATGTGCGGCGCGTTGACCACCAGCCGGCCGCGCGCGTCGAGCAGCGCGCAGGAGAAGTCGAGGCGCTCTTTGACGTTGGTCGAGACCGCAGTGCGGCGCAGCCGTTCGCCCATGCCGCGCGCCAGCGCCGCGAAGCGATGGGTGAAGAGCTCGAGCTCGACGGCCTTCATTGCGCACTCTCCACTGCGCGTCGAGTGGTCGCCGGCGCGCGAGCCGCGCGCCGCAGCACCAGCGCCGCGGCACCATCCACCGACAGCTCCCAGTCGCGGTCGACGAGCGTGGCACTGTGCCGTTCGAGCACCAGCGCGGGGCCGTCGATCACGGTGCCTGGCGGCAGTCGTTCGCGGTTGTGCACTGGCACGCGACGCCAACGGCCGCCGAGCCAGACGCGGCGCCGCAGGGCAGGTCGCGCCTCGCGCGGCTCCGGCCGCGGCGGCACCGCCTCCAGCGCCGGCCGTGCCGCCGCCGCGGCTCGCAACGCCACGACCTCGACGGGCCGCGTCTCCGGCAGGTAGCCGAAGAGGTCGCGATACCGCGCCGCGAACTCCTCGGCGACCGAGCGGCCTTCCTCCCACGTCACCTCCACGACGCTCTCTTGCCCGACGAAGCGCAGCTCGACGAGGCGGCGCTCGACCGTCACCTCGTCCGCCCCCGCGCCTTGCGCCCGCACCTCCGCGCTCGCCGCCTCGCCCAGCTCCGCCAGCCAGCCCGGTAACGCCTCTCCCACTTCTGCGAGCGGCCGCAACACCTGCCGCGAAGTCACCCGTTCGAGCCGCGCCACGCCGAGGCCCAGCGCCGAGAGCAGGCTCGCATCCGCCGGCACCATCACCGTCCCGATGCCGAGCAGCTCGGCCACCGCGCAGGCGTGCTGCCCGCCGGCGCCGCCGAAGGCGAGCAGCGCATATCCGGCCGGGTCGTACCCCCGCCGCACCGAGATCTCCCGGATCGCCTCCGCCATCCGCTCGTCGGCGATGCGCAGCAGGCCGGCGAGCAGCCGCTCGCGCGGCATCGACTCGCCAGCCGCGGTGAGGCTCGCCTCCAACGCGGTGCAGGCGCGCCCGGCGGCGGCGACGTCGAGCGGGATCTCGAAGCGCGACGCGTCGACGCGGCCGAGCAACAGGTTGACGTCGGTCAAGCAGAGCGGACCGCCGGCGCCGTAGCAGGCCGGGCCTGGCCGCGCACCGCCGCTCTCCGGGCCGACGCGCAGCCGGTGACCGTCGAACGAGCAGATCGAGCCGCCGCCGGCCGCCACCGTCTCCACTGCCACTGCCGGCGCCAACAGTCGCGCCTCGCCTACACGGTGCTCGAACACCCAAGGAAGCTCGCCGTCCCAGCGCGCCACGTCGGTGCTGGTGCCGCCCATGTCGAAGGTGAGCACGCGTTCGAAGCCGCTACGGCGCGCCGCCTCGGCGGCGCCGACGACGCCGGCGGCCGGGCCCGAAAGGAGGCCCTCGTGAGCGCGGAAGCGCGACGCCGCGCTGAGACCGCCAGCACTGGTCATCACCAGCAGCGGCGTGGATTTGGTCGCCTCGCTGGCCGGGTCGCCGCGCCGCAACGCGTGCGCGATTCGCCCGAGGTAGCCCTCGAGGATCGGCGCGAGGTAGGCGTCGACCAGCGCGGTCTCCGCCCGCGCCAGGTAACCCAGCGCCGGTGCCAGCTCCGCCGATGCGGAGACATGCGCGAAGCCGTGCTCGCGCAGCAGCTTGGCGACGCGTCTCTCGACTTCGGGGTAGCGGAAGCTGTGCAGCAATGCCACCGCGGCTGAGGTCACGCCCGCCTCCCGCACACGTCGCGCCGCCACCGCGAGCGCCGCTTCGTCCAACTCGGCGAGCACCTCGCCGCTCGCGCTATGCCGCTCCTCCACCTCGACGGTCGTCGCGTAGAGCGGCGCCGGCTTCTCTATCGCCAGGGCAAAGAGGTCGGGCCGCTGCTGCGTGCCGATCTCGACCAGGTCGCCGAACCCTCGCGTGAGGAAGAGCCCCGTCGGCGCGCCGCGGCGCTCCAGCAGCGCGTTGGTGCCCAGCGTCGTGGCTAGCCGCAAGCGCAGCGGCGGCAGCGGAGCGTCGGGCGCCGTACCCGTGATGAGCCGACACGCAAGTAGCGGCGCCTCCTCCGGGCTCACCAGCTCGCACAGCGTGCCGCGCGCGAACGACCGCGGAGCCGCGGCGGCGAGCTCCACGGCGGATCCGTCCCAGGCCACCGTCGACAGCCGTTCGTCGCCGGCGAGCCTCGTCAGCCGCCAGCCCTGCAGCGCGCCCGGCCGCAGCTCGTCGAGACCGGCCAGCGCCAGCTGCCGCTTGCCGCGCCGCTCCACCACCGTCGCGCGCAGGCTCCCGCTCGACAGCACCTTGACGCGCCTCAGCGCTCCGCCCGGGTCGCGCGCCAGGCAGTCGGTGAAGGTGCCGCCGGTGTCGACCCAGATCTGCCAGAGCTCCGCTGCGGCCGTCAACCGCCACGGCCCACGATGTGGGCGGCCTCCACGAACGCGTCGTCGAAGCGTCCCACCTCGGCGATCAAGCGGCCGATCTCGCTGGTGCCGTGCAACCTCCTCAGCGGTGCCGCGAACTGAGGCAGGAATTCCGACAGCAGCCGTACGCGCTCGACCGGCGACTGCTCGGACACCAGCAACTCGCCGAGCCCCTGGAGGAGGTTCTCGCTGTCGTTTTCCACCTTGACGGACTGCAGCACGGCGTGGGCCAGCTTGCCGTCACCGATGCCCAGGAAGGCGCGCTCGAAGTCAGAGAGCTCTTCCAGGGCGAGGCGCTGCCGATGGTCCGCGACCGCGGACAGCAATTCCTCCGCGAGGGGTGCATCGTCGGCCTGACGGGCGAGACGCTCTGCAGCGTCAGGATCGCCGGCCGCGCACATCGCCTCCACGGCGGCTGCGAAGACCGAGCGCTCGAGCCTGGCGTCGCCGAGCCGCGCTCGCCGCAGCGCCGCGGACAGGGCGCTCTCCAGGCGTCGCGACCAGGTTGCAGGCCCTTCCCCGAGGCTGCGGAAGATGTCGACCAGCGCCTGCGCGCGATCCACCTCGCTGCGGATCGCCAGCGCCTGGTCGATGACCTGCTCCATGGCTTGCGCCGCCTCGACGGGACAGGGAAGGGCGCAGCGCACGATCCCTTGGGCGAGCGAGCCCGCGGCCTGCGCCTGGATCATGTTGGCGCCGGCCCGCCGGCCGACCTGGTCGCCCAACATGCGGACGAGGTACAGCGCGCTTGGCGGCGCTTCCGCCAGGGCGGCAACGCTCGCCACCAGCTCTTCCATCGCCGTGCGCGCCGCCTGGCAATCTTGTTGCGCCGTGAGGAGGCAAAGGGCGCCCCGGACGACAATCGCATCGTTGGCCCCCTCGAACGCAGCAGCCAACGCCGTGACGCGCTCCTCGAGCGGCGCCAGGCGCTCGCCGAGCGCGGCCGCGGCGGAAGCGAGTTGAACGATCGCCTCGGCGACGGTCGAGGCGGAGACCTCCCCGCCTTCGGCCTGGAATGCTTCGATCCCCTCGATCAGCTCACGGTACAGGAGCGCACCGCTGTCGGGATCAGCGTGACAGGTGCCCGCGCTGATGGTTGCATGGATCACGATCTGATCGTCGACCGGCAGTGTTGCAGTTTGCTCGGCGAGAA
>DATNCU010000092.1:0-2384 GCA_035607145.1 Thermoanaerobaculia bacterium | reverse complement strand
CATGCCGCCCAGCTCCTCCACCTCGGCGAGGTGCATGCGGGCGCGCGCCGCCAGCTCGTGAGTGAGCCGCTCGACGGCGTAGCTGCCGCCCCAGGGGTCGATCACCTCGCAGACCCCCGCCTCGTGTTGCAGCACCAGCTGCGTGTTGCGGGCGATGCGGGCCGAAAAGTCCGACGGCAGCGCCAGCGCCTCGTCGAGCGCGTTGGTGTGCAGCGACTGGGTGTGGCCGGAGATGGCGGCGAGGGCCTCGATCGTCGTGCGCATGACGTTGACGTAGACGTCGCGCGCGGCGAGCGACCACCCCGAGGTCTGGCAGTGGCAGCGCAGCATCGACGAGCGCTCGTCCTTCGGCTCGAACGGCGCCATCAGCTCGGCCCACAGCAGGCGCGCGGCGCGCAGCTTCGCCACCTCCATCAGGAAGTGCATGCCGATGCCCCAGAAGAACGACAGCCGCGGCGCGAAGTCGTCGACCGCGAGCCCGGCATCGAGCCCGGTGCGCACGTACTGCAGGCCGTCCGCGAGCGTGTAGGCGAGCTCGAGGTCGGCGGTCGCCCCCGCCTCCTGCATGTGGTAGCCGGAGATGCTGATGCTGTTGAAGCGCGGCATCCGCTCGGCCGCGTACTTGAAGATGTCGCCGACGATGCGCAGCGAGGCGGCCGGGCCGTAGATGTAGGTGTTGCGCACCATGAACTCTTTGAGGATGTCGTTCTGGATGGTGCCAGCGAGGCGCTCGGGCGCGACGCCCTGCTCCTCCGCCGCCACCACGTAGAGCGCCATCACCGGCAGCACGGCGCCGTTCATGGTCATCGAGACGCTGGTCTTGTCGAGCGGGATCCCCTCGAAGAGGATGCGCATGTCGAGGATCGAGTCGATGGCGACGCCCGCCATGCCGACGTCGCCGACGACCCGCGGGTGGTCGGAGTCGTAGCCGCGGTGCGTCGGCAGGTCGAAGGCGATCGACAGCCCGGTCTGCCCGGCGGCGAGGTTGCGGCGGTAGAAGGCGTTGGACTCCTCGGCCGTCGAGAAGCCGGCGTACTGGCGAATCGTCCACGGCTTCTTGAGGTACATCGTCGGATAGGGGCCGCGGACGAACGGAGCGAAGCCGGGCATGCCGTGGAGGTGCGGAACGTCGGCGAGGTCGGCGGAGGTGTAGAGCGATGGCAGGCGGATGCCTTCCGGCGTCGCGGTCGTGCGCCGCGGCGTCGTGGAAGCTCGTTGCTCGCCGACCGTGCGCTGTAGCCGCGCTAGCGCTTCGTCGAAGCTTGCCGGCGTGGAGGCGGCACGCGGGCGCTGAGTCGCTACGGTCACGCAGTGGCCTCCGCGGACTCGAAGATCTCCGCGTCACGCCACGCATGGAGCGCGGGTGCGCGAAGCGGCGCCGGCCCTGAAGCGGCCGCAGCCGCGATCGCGCCGGCCGTGGCTCCTCTCGCGGCCGCCTCGACCGCCGCCGCGAAGAACGCCGGCGAGTCGGGATCGCCCGATAGCGAGACCGTCGCCTGCGCGTCGCCTGCGTCCCTCGCCCGGGAAACTGAAGCGTCGTCGACGACCAGCGCCCGGTGCGGCAACGGCACCGGCTGCTTCGGCCGATGGAGCGTGACGCCGACGATCGGCAGCGCCTTCTCTTCGAGGGCGCGCCGCCGCCGCTCCGCGGCCTCGGAGATCTGGCGCGCGATCGAGCCAACGGCGAGCTCGCGCGCCATGCCGCCGCGCCGCTCGATGCCTTCGAACAGCTCCCACCCGCGGCGTGCGAGCTGCGCGGTGAGCGCCTCCACGTACCAGCTTCCACCGGCGGCGTCGGCGACACGGTCGAGCCCGACCTCCTCGCGCAACAGCAGCTGCGTGGCGCTGCCCAGCGGCAGCCCCAGCGCCAACTCCTCGTCGGCGTCGAGCAGTGGCGAGGTCGTCACGTCGTCGGCGCCGCCGAGCACGGCCGCGAACGTCTCCACCGTGGCGCGGATGAGGTCCGACCCCGGATCGCGCAGCCCCTTCGTCCTCCACGCCGTGCGGGCGTGCAACCGCATCGCCGCCGGCGGCGCGTCGATGCCTGCCAGCAACATCCCCCAAGTGAGCCGCATCGCCCGCAACTTCGCGGTCTGCAGGTAGAGATCGCGGCCGACGGTGAGCGACAAGAGGATCTGCGACGCTGCCGCGGATGGCGCAATGCCGGCGTCGAGCATCGAGCGCAGCGCCGCCGCTCCCGTGGCGAGAGCGAAGCCGATCTCCTGCACGGCATCCGCACCCGCGTCCACGTAGGGCGCCGTCGAAACGAGCCCCGCACGCAACCGCGGCGCGTGAGCGAGCGACCAGCGCGCAGCGCCGACCAGCTGATCGCAGGCGCCGCCGCTGAGGTTTCCCCGTCGCGCCAGTGAGCCCAACGGATCGCA
>DATNCU010000085.1:0-3051 GCA_035607145.1 Thermoanaerobaculia bacterium | reverse complement strand
AATGCCGCCGCGCCTCGCGCAGCTCGCGCCGGGCGAGGATCCGCGTCGCGCGCACGCGGCGCCGCGCGCCCTCGGTGCGCGCCCGCAGCTCGCGCCGCCGCAGCTCCAGCGCCCGCGCCAGCGCCGTGCGCGCCGCCTGCAGCCGCTCCCCCACCTCGGCCGCGAGGCCGTGCGGCGCGCCCTCGAGCCGCGACTGCATCTCGGCGAGCGCCGCCGTCATGCGCGCCGACTCGATGCGGTCCTCGGGCGTGACCTTGAGCTTCTCCGCCAGCCCGACGAGCCGCAGCAGGGCGATGAACCACTTCGCCGGGTCCCACTGGTACCAGCGGATGCCGTTGCGGTAGTCGCCGGGGAAGCGGTGGTGGAAGCTGTGGTAGCCCTCGCCGAGGGTGAGCAGCGCCACGATCCAGTTGTCGCGTGCCGACACCTCGCGGTCGAAGCTCTGGCTGCCGAAGTGGTGCGCCGCCGAGTTGACGAAGAACGTCGTGTGGTGGCAGACGACGACGCGCGCGAAGCCGCCCCACAAGAGGCCCGCCCACGCGTCGCCGCACAGCCAGCCGATGAAGGTGGGGATGCCAAAGCCGCCGCCGATCATCAGCCAGTTCGTCCAGCGCTGCTGCCAGCGCACCACCGGGTTGCGCAGCAGGTCGGGCACGTTGTCGTGCGCCGGCGCGTACTTCTCGAAGATCCAGAAGATGTGCGACCACCAGAAGCCGCGCTTGATGCTGTACGGGTCCCAGTCCTCGTCGACGTGGCGGTGGTGGCGGCGATGGCCGGAGCACCAGTCGAGGATGTTGCTCTGCGCCGCCATGGCGCCGAAGACGGCGTAGAAGACTTGCACCGCCGGTGCGCAATCGTAGGTCTTGTGCGAGAAGTAGCGGTGGTAGCCGGCGCAGATGGAGATCCCCACCAGCAGGTACATCACCACCAGCAGCACCAGCATCCAGGGCTCGAAGCCGACGCGCCACGTGTACCACGCCGTGCCGACGACGCCGACGAGCGGCGTCAGGGTGAGGAAGCCGATCGCCACCCAGTCTTTGGAGCGATCGGCGAGCGTGGCTGCGGGGGCTGTCATCGCGGGACTTCCCATGAAATCGATGGTAACAACGGACCGCCGCCGGCCGGTCAGAACTTGGTCAGGGTTTGGTCAGAACCGTGCGCGGGTTTATCGCCGCACTGGACCTCGCTGCAGTGCGGCGATCACCGCCGTACCTCGGCCTTGCTGCGGTGCAAGAGCGCCGCCGCCTGCTCGCGCACGGTGGTGTCCTCGACCAGCCACTCCTGCCGCGGCGCCACCGCGAGCAGGCCCTCGAGCAGCGCCAGCGCCTCGCGGTCGTGCGGGTGCTCGTCAAGGATGGCCTCGGCTAGGAACAACCGATTGGTGGGCTCGGCGGGGTTGATGGCCAAGCCGCGCCGCAGCGCGGTCATGCCGCGCTCGCGGTCGATCCAACCGCTCAGCAGCGGCACGCGCGGCGTGCGTGTGTAGAGCCGGCCGAGCAGCCGCCAGCCGGCGCCGTCGTGCCAGCGCGGGTCGAGAGCAAGGCTCGCCAGCGTGTAGTCGCGCACCTTGGCGAGCGCACCCTGCCGGACGGTGGCGAAGGCGCCGCTCGCCTGCGCCCACAGCCCCCAGTGGGCCGCGGCGCCGAGGTAGACCTGCGCCGCGTGCTCACGGCCGGCGAGAGCCCGCGCGATCGCTGGCGCCTGCATGGCGTCGAGCCGCTTGCGGCCGCCGGCGCCGCGCGCCAGCAGGTCGAGCGCCCGCTCGCTGACCCGGCGGCCGCGGTCGTAGATGCGCTTGCGGCGGTCGCCCTCAGCGGTGGCGTACTCGCCCTGGAACCAGAGGGCGCGCTGCAGCTTCCAGTACGCCTCGAGCGAGCCGGCGTCGAGCTGGATCGCCTGCTCGTAGGCGGCGACCGCAGCCGCCGCTGGGCCCGCGGCAGCGAGACCGCCGGTGTATCCATCAGCTCGCCGCGCCCACGCGGCGTCGCCCTGCGCGATGCGCGCCCGCGCCACCGCGACGGGGTCGGCGAGACGCGTCGGCGCCACCAGATCGGAGCTGCCCAACGCGGCCGCGGCGCCGAGCGCCAGCGCGCTGCACCAACCCCCGAGGGCGAGAAGCCGATGCCGCGTAGCGCCGGCGCGCTCAGAGAGCTTGGCGGTCAGCCGGCAGCTCCAGGACCATGCGGTAGGCGGAGCTGTCGTAGGTCGGCTCGTTCATCGAGCCCGCGGTACCGGCGAAGAGCAGCCGGAAGAGCCGCCAGGTGGTCTCGTCGGAGAGACGGATCACCTCGTCGCGGTTCTCCAGCCAGCGCTGGTGTCCCTTCTTCGCCCATAGGTGGTAGTTGCGGCGGTCGTCCCAGGTCCCGACCAGCTCGACCGGCGAGCGGTCGATGGCCTCCATCAGCTCCGGCATGTAGACCTCGCGGAACGATCCCGGCCAAACGTACTTGGTAATGAAGCTCGACGTGCCCACCCGCTCCTTGCAGGCCGCGAAGTCGAGGTACACGCGTCCGCCGGCCTGCAAGAGCGCCGCCAGACGGGAGAGCACCAACGGGTAGTCGGAGAGGTCCTCGATCACTCCCATCAGCGAGATCGCCTTGAAGCGGCGTCCCGGCTGGTAGGTGAAGAAGTCCTGGTACTGCACCTTGGCGTCGATGCCTCGCTCGGCGATCAGCTTCTCGACGTAGGCGAGCTGGTGGCGCGACAGCGTGATCCCCTGCCCGCGCACGCCGCGGCCGTGGCAGTACTGCAGCCAGCCGCCCCAGCCGTGGCCGACGTCGAGCACCTCGTCGCCCGCCCGCAGCCGCAGGTGCTCGAACGCGAAGTCGAACTTCTTCCGCGTCCCCTCCTCGAGCGTGTCGTCGTCGCTCTCGTAGATGCCCGGCGTGTAGGCGCGGAAGTCGCGGTCGGTGGCGAAGAGCTGCAGGTTGTTGGAGTCGTAGTGCTTGGCGATCCAGCCGGGGTTGAGCCGCTTGCGGCTGACCAGCAGCGGCTGCAGCCGGCGCCAGGTCTTGATCCACCAGCGGCTGTCGCTGAGATAGTTGCGGAACC
>DATNCU010000052.1:0-14246 GCA_035607145.1 Thermoanaerobaculia bacterium | reverse complement strand
TGGGCGGCGGCGCCACCGGCGACGGCGGGGCGACGGCGGCCGGCGGCGCGGCGGCGATCGGTGCCACCGGCACCGGCTCGGAGGCCTCGGCCATGGCCGTCGCATCGGTGCCGGCGGGCACCAGCGTCAACAGCAGCGCGTTGCCGTTGATGGACAGCTCGTGCTCGGTGTCGCCCTCGGTGGCGATCACCAGGCGGGTGAGCGGCCGCTCGCCGCTGTCGACCTGGCGCACCGACACCGAGCGCAGGAGGCCGCCTTCAGGGCCGAGGTCGCTGACGCCGGCGACGGTGGTGCTGTTGGGGAGCTCGAGCACCAGCCGGCCCTCGCTGTCGCGGTACTGCGTCCACACCAGCGGCGCCGTGGCCTGCAGCTCGAGGCGCACGCCGGGGGCCGCCTCGCGGACTTGCAGCGAGGTGATCTGCGCCGGGGCGGCCGGCGCGGGCCGGGCGGCCGCGGCCGGCGCGGCCGTGGACGAGCCCGTGGATCCTGTCTTGGACCCGGAGGCGCAGCCGAGGAGCAGCGCGACGGCCAGCGGCGCGAGCGCAGCTCGCCCGACCCAGCCCCTCCTAGAACGAACTTGACCCATGACGCTGCCTCCCTCCCGGCTCACGACTCCGGGTTGAGCTTCTTGACCACCTCGCGGAACGGCTTGATGACGCTCGGATCGTTGACCACCTGCTTGAAGGTGACCTCTCCCGGTGCGATCGAGACGACTTCGCCGTCGTAGAGCTGATCGCCCTCCTGAATCAGATAGCTCTTGTCCTTGTCCGACGACTGCACCTGCGCGAACGTGCGGCCCTGCATGCGGAAGATGCCCTTGACCTCGATCTCGTCGATGAGCAGACCGGGGATGCCCTCCGGACGCTGCTGCGGCGCCTCCTTGAGCTGCGTGCGCTGCAGCAGGGAGACGAAGGGATCGCGGCGGCCGGCCGGGTCGTAGCTGTAGCCCTCGCCGGCGAGCACTTCCTCCTCGCCGGCGAGGATCTGGTCGATGGTCTGCTCGGCGCCGGGCGAGGCCTCGCCACTGCCCGCCTGGGCTTCGCCTTGCGGCGCCTCGCCGGCGGGTTGCTCCTGCGCGGCGGCGGGTACGGCGACGATGAGAGCCAAGACGACGAGAGCCGCGAAGGCGACGATAGTGGAACGCAGTAGGAGATGAGCTGGTTGCTGGATCATGGTGGGAATCTCCTGCCGATCAGCCCTCGGGAGCCGCGCCGCTGCCGGGCCGCTTGACCAGCGGCCGGGCGCGATCCTTCTTCGGCGCGGCGCCCTCCTCCGGCGCCTCTTCCTCTTCCTCGCGATAGACGAAGGTCTTGGCGGTGAAGTCGGCGCGGATCGAGTGCCCCTGGTTGCCGGCCGGGTCGATGGCGCCGACGACCAGGTCGTCGACGTTGATGATGCGCGAGAAGCGGCCGACGCGGTCGAAGAACAACGCCAGGTTGTGGTAGGTGCCCTGCAGCGCGATCCTGATCGGCCACTCGCTGTAGAAGTCCTTGTCGCTCAGGTTGCCCGGGGTGATGCGCAGGATGTCGAGGTCGCCCTGCTCGGCGAGTGCGCGCAGGCGGCGCAGCAGGTCCTCGGTGTTGAGGCGCGCCGGCAGGATGCGCAGCAGCTTGTCGAGCTCGAGCTCGAGGCGGCGCACCTCCTCGCGGAACTGCGGCAGCCGCTGCTTGGCGGCGCGGCCCTCCTGGATCTTTCCCTGCAGCTCGGAGAGCTTGGCGTCCTGCGACACGATCCGCTGCTTCATCGGCCCGTAGAGGCGCCACCAGGCGAGCCCGAAGAGCACCGCCGCCACGGCGACGCCGACGCCGAGCCCGACGTACCAGGGTCTGTCCTTCAGCGCCGCGATCGCCATTCAGGGCTCCCTCCCATCCGACGGCCCGCGCATCAGGTGCCGGCCGGCGGCGCTGCCGCGGCAGCCGGCGCCTCTCCGGCGGCCGGCTGCTCGGCGGGCGGCTCGGCGACCGAGAAGTTGAAGGTGATGACGAAGTTGTACACCGGGCCCTGCTTGTTGGTGTCGCGCAGGCGCGGCTCCTGGAACTCCGGCACCTTGCCGAGGTTCTCGATGAAGGCGGCGATCTGGTTGGTGTTGAAGGCCTTGCCGCGCAGCTCGATGTTGTTCGACTTGAGCGTCATCTGGTCGAGCCAGAGCAGCTCGGGGAGCGCGGTGGAGATCTGGTCCATGATGCGCACCGGCCCCCACTGGGCGCGCTTGAGCTCGTTGATGACGTTGATCTTGTGCTCGAGCTTCTCCTTCTTGACCTTGTAGTCCTCGACCTCCTGCAGCACCTGGGCGAGCTCGTCGACCTCCTTCTGCGCCACCACGATCGCCTGGTCGCGCTCGCGGATCTCGCCGCGCAGGTACCACCAGTAGCCGGCGATGGCGAGCACGCCGAGCACGAGGGCGAGCAGGAACAGCCCCTCGGAGAGGGTCAGCCCCGCGATGCCGAGCCGCTCCTTGGTCTTGCGGGAGACGACCGGGCGTCTGCCCTCGGAGACGAGGTTGATCTTGATCATGCGCTACTCCCCGACCTTGCGGATGGCGAGTCCGACCGTCACCGCCAGCATGGGCGCCACCGAGCGCAGCCACTCGACGTCGAAGTCGGATTCGCGAACCTGCACGCGGCGGAACGGGTCCATCAGCTCGACCGGGACGCCGAACCGCTCGCGCAGGATCTGCAGCAGGTTGGGGGTGAGCGCGCAGCCGCCGGAGACCACCAACTCGTCCACCGGCCCCTCCGCCGCGGTGGCGGCGAAGAAGTCGAAGGTCTTCTGGATCTCCGAAGCCATCTCGGCGGAGACCGCGTCGAGGACGGGGCGCGCCTCGGTCGTGGAGTAGCGGTCGACGTTGCCGCCGCGCTTGAGGGTCTCCGCCTGGTCGTAGGAGAGGTTGTACTCGCGTTGCAGCGCTTCGGAGAACTGGTTGCCGCCGAACGAGATGTCGCGCCAGAAGACGCTCTGGCCGCGGGCGACGACGTTGATGTTGGTCACCGCGGCGCCCATGTTGACCAGCGCCACCACCTTGAGCGGGTCGAGGTCGTAGTTGACCTCGTAGCAGTTCTGCACCGCGAAGGCGTCGACGTCGACGAGCGCCGGGTTGCGGCCCGCCTGGCTGATCACCGACATGTAGTCGTTGACCTTGTCGCGCTTGACGGCGACGAGGAGCACGTCCATCTGCCCCTCGCCCGGGGGGGTGTCGGAGAGCACCACGTAGTCGAGCCGGACGTCGTTGATGTCGAAGGGGATGTACTGCTCGGCCTCCCACTGGATGGACTCGGCGAGCTCCTCTTGCGACATCGCCGGCACCTGGATCTTCTTGATGATCACCGAGTGGCCGGAGAGCGAGGTGGCGAAGTTGGGGTTCTTGACCTTGGCCTGGTCGTTGAGCTTGTGGATGGCGTCGACGACGAGCGAGGAGTCCATGATCGAGCCGTCGACGATCGCCTCCGGCGACAGACCCTCGACGGCGACCTTCTGCACCTGGTAGGAACCCTTGCGGTCGCGGAGCTCGACGAGCTTCACCGCGGAGCTGCCGATGTCCAGGCCCACCACGCCCTTGGCGCGCGCAAAGAGCGCCACGGGACTAACGCCCTCCCAAGACCGCTGTAGGCATGGCAATTAGCTCCACGCAGTTCAAATTTTGCTGGAGCGTAACAGGCTTCTCGTTTGGGTGTCAAGGCAACGGAGCACACAGTGAAGTGCGGCACAGCACACATTCTGCAAGGTTTAGCGGCGGCGGCGGCGACGGCTGCTTGCCCTCGGCAGGGCTCTCTGGTACCCTTTGCGGCCCGCGTCGCGCCCCCGCTTCGGTGGCGGCGCAACCCCCAGCAGAACGGATCGGGTCTTCAGGAAGACCAGGAAGGATCGAGCGATGGCAAAGCACTGCGACATCTGCGGCAAGACCACCGTGCACGGCCAGCAGGTGAGCCACGCCCACAACGTGACCAAGCGGACCTGGGAGCCCAACCTGCAGCGCGTGCGGGCGAAGGTCGGCGGCGGCACGCAGCGCCTGCGCGTCTGCACCCGCTGCCTGCGCGCCGGCAAGGTACAGAAGCCGGCCGTGCGCCGCTTCGAAGCCGAAGAGACGACGACCTAGCCGCCCGGCGCCGCGGCGCTACTCCTCCCGGCGCCCTCCCCCGCCTCCCATCGTCCGTCCCACCTCTCGCACTCCCGAGACCGCCTGGATCCCCTGCTCGAGCTTCTCGAGGTGGCGGACGCTCTTCACCTCGACGAGCACCCGCACGCGGCCGCGGTTGGGCTCCACCGACTCCGCCTCGATCTGGCGGATATTGGTGTCCCCCTTGGAGATCGCCTCGGTGAGGCGGGCGAGCACGCCCGGCTCGTCTTCGGTCTCGATGCGGAGGGTGACGGGAAAGACGCCGGAGTCGCCGCGCGCCGCCCACTCCACCTCGATCTCGCGCTCGGGGTTGTAGAGCAGGTTGCGGACGTTGGGGCAGTCCACCGAGTGGACGGAGACGCCGCGGCCACGCGTCACGTAGCCGACGATCTCCTCCCCCGGCAGCGGGCTGCAACACTTGGCCATCACCGCCAGCAGGTCCCCCTGCCCCTTGACGATGATCGGTCCCGAGCCGCCGCTCGGCAGCAGCTTGTCGACGGCGGCCCGTAGGCGCCCCGGCTTCTGCGGCGGCGTCGACAGGCGCTCCTCGCCGAGCAGGCGCGCGAGCACCTGGCGCACCCCCACCTTGCCGAAGCCCACGCGGCTGTAGAGCTCGTCGAGCGCGTTGAGGCCGTGCTCGCTGAGATAGGCGGTCATCTCCGGGCTCTCCGCCGCCTTCTTGGGGTTCACCTTGTAGCGCCGCAGCTCCTTCTCCAGGAGGCGGCGTCCGATCTCGGTGGCGCGCTGCTTCTGCTGCGTGCTGAGCCAGTGACGGATCTTCGCCTTGGCGCGGGAGGTACCGACGAGGTTGAGCCAGTCGCGGCTGGGCTGGCGCGTGGGGTCGGTGAGGATCTCGACGATGTCGCCGTTCTTGAGCGGCGTGCGCAGCGACACCAGCTTGCCGTTGACCCGCGCGCCGGCGGTGTGGTGGCCGACCTCGGTGTGCACGCGGTAGGCGAAGTCGAGCGGCATGGCGTCGCGCGGGAACGAGAACACCTCGCCCTTGGGCGTGAAGACGTAGACCTCGTCCGGGTAGAGGTCGATCTTCAGGGTGTTGAGGAAGGCGCGGTCGTCCTTGACCTCTTTCTGCCACTCGAGCAGCTGCCGCAGCCAGACGATGTTGGGATCGCGGTCGCGGCCGCTCGGCGGCCCGCCGTTGCCCTCCTTGTAGTGCCAGTGCGCGGCGATGCCTTCTTCCGCCACGAGATCCATCTCGCGGGTGCGGATCTGCACCTCGAAGGGCTGGCCGCGCTCGGCGAGCACCGTGGTGTGCAGCGACTGGTAGAAGTTCGGCTTCGGCATCGCGATGTAGTCCTTGAACCGGCCGGGGATGGGCCGCCAGCTCTGGTGGACGACGCCGAGCGCCGCGTAGCTGTCGCGCAGCGAGGTGGTGATGATGCGGAAGGCGAGGTAGTCGTAGAGCTGCGAGATGTCGACCTCGTTGCGGCGCAGCTTCTGGTAGATCGAGTGGTAGCGCTTGACGCGGTAGCCGATGTCGGCCGCGATGCCCGCTTCCTGCAGCGTCTCCTCGAGGCGCACGCGGATGCGCTCCATGGTCTCGCGGGCGCCGCTCATCTTCTGCTGCACCGCCTCGTAGACCTCGGCGAACTGGTGCGGCCAGAGGTAATAGAAGGCGAGGTCCTCGAGGTCGCCCTTGACCTTGGCCATGCCCAAGCGGTGGGCGAGCGGGGCGTAGATCTCCAGCGTCTCGAGCGCCACCCGCCGGCGGGTCTCGGGCGAGACGTACTCGAGCGTCTCCATGTTGTGCAGGCGGTCGGCGAGCTTGACGACGATGACGCGGATGTCCTTGGCGGAAGCGAGGATGAGCTTGCGGAAGGTCTGCGCCTGCGCCTCGTCGCGGCGCACGTAGGCGTGGCGGCCGATCTTGGTGACGCCGTCGACGAGCTCGGCGATCTCGCCGCCGAAGGTGGCCTCGAGCACCTCGCGCGAAGTCAGCGTGTCCTCGAGCACGTCGTGGAGCAGCCCCACCGAGACGCAGGTCTCGTCGAACTTGAGCTCGGCGAGCAGGTAGGCCACCGCCATCGGGTGGGTGAAGTAGGGCTGGCCGGAGCGCCGCTTCTGGCCGGCGTGCTTCTCCGCCGAGAAGGCGTGCGCGCGGCGCAGCAGCGCCTCGTCGCAGCTCGGGTTCTGGGCCTTGAGGAGGTCCAGCAACCCGTCCAGGGTGGGGTGCTTGGGCGGGGCGACCGGCGGCTTGAGACGGCTCCGGATCTTCAGCACCAGGGGTCGATTATAGGAGCCTCAAACGCACACGCCCCGATGCCTCTGAGGCACCGGGGCGTGGAGAGCAAAGGTGGTGTTCGGCGCGCCGCTAGGTGCCGGCGGGCTTGATGTCGTCGAAGACGATGCCGATGTTCTCGACGCCGTTGTTGCGCACCATGTCCATGAACGCGGCCACCTCGCCGTAGAGCAGCTCGCCGTCGGCGGCGAAGAAGACCATCTTCTTGCCGCGGTTCTGCTGCACTTCCTTGAGGCGCGCCGGGAACCGCTCGCGCGCCACCTCTTCCTTGTTGAGGTAGACGCGGCCGTCGCGGTCCATGCGCACGATCAGCTGATCGGCCGAGGGCGGCACGAACTGCGCGGTCTTGTTCTCGGGCGGCGTGTTGACCGGGTAGCCCATCTGCAGGATGGGGATCACCACCATGAAGATGATGAGCAGCACCAGCACCACGTCGACCAGCGGGGTGACGTTGATCTCGCTCTTGAGGGCGCTGCCTCCGCCGACGTTCATGCCCATGGGTCGTCTCCCTGTCCTTCCGCGCGCCGCGCTAGGCGGCCGGCACGCCCTTCTTGTGGGTCTCCAAGCCGACGCCCGGGAAGCCCGCCTGGTTGATCACCCGCATCACCTTGCGCACTTCCGCGTACTTGAGCCGGCGGTCGGCCTTGATGACGACGTTCTTGTCGGGCGTGCGCTCGTGGATGTCCTGGAACGTCGCCAGCAGCTGGTCGGTCGGGATCCACTTGTCGCCGAGGAAGACGCTGCCGTCCTGCTCGATGGCGACGGTGAGCTGCTTGGCGCCCTCGGGCATCTTCTCGGGATTGCCCGTCTCCGGCAGCTGCACCGGCCGGCCCGACTGCAGCAGCGGCGTCACCACCATGAAGATGATGAGCAGCACCAGGCAAACGTCCACCAGGGGCGTGACGTTGATGTCCGACTTGACAGCGCTGGCGCTGTCGGTGACGAAGGTCTTAACCCCGGACGCCGGCGGCATGGGTGGTGCCCTGCTTGGTTCCCTGCTTCTTGATGAAGAAGTCGATCAGCTCGGAGGCCGAGTTCGACATCTCGACCTGGAAGCGCTCGAGGACGTTGGTGAAGTAGTTGAAGAGCCAGGCGGCCGGGATGGCCACGCCAAGACCGGCGGCGGTCGTCACCAGCGCCTCGGCGATGCCCTTCGACACCGCGCCGATACCGCCCGAGCCGGTCAGCGCCATGCCCTCGAAGGCGTGGATGATGCCGATCACGGTGCCGAAGAGGCCGATGAAGGGGGCGGTGGTGGCGATGGTGGCCAGCGAGCCGACGCCTTTCTTGAAGTCCGAGTAGACGATCAGCGACTCGCGCTCCACCGCCCGCTTGGCCGCCTCGATGACGTCGTGGCCGGCGATCGGGTTGGGGTTGGTCGTCTGGTCGTAGAGGAACTCGATGAGGCCGGCGCGGGTGACGCGGGCGAGGTGGCTCGCCTTGTACTTGCGCGCCAGCTCGATCGACTCGGCCGGCTGGTCCTTGGCGAGCAGCGGCGTCAGCTTCCGCGCGAACTCGAGCGACTGCTTCTTCGCGCGCGCATAGAAGATCAGCCGCTCGATGGTCACGTAGAGCGACCAGATCGACATGAGCAAGAGGAGGACCGCCACGATCTTGGCGATCAACGTCATGCTCTTCACCATCTCGATAAGGGACATTTCCATTGCCGCTGCTCCTTTGCGCTCACTGCACCTTGAAGTTGACGGTGAGGATGAAATAGACGTTCACCGGACGCCCGCCCTGGGTCGCCGGACGGAACCGCCAGCGCTTGACGGCGTCCACCGCCGCCTGGTCGAGGCCCATCGGGAGGCCCTTGAGCACCCGCACGTTCTCGACCTGCCCGGTGCGGCTGATGATCGCCTCGACGATCACGATGCCTTGCACGCGGGCACGGCGCGCGGTCTCGGTGTAGACCGGCTGCACGCGGTCGATCACCACCGGCGGGGTGACGTCGCCGCCGACGCGCAGGATCTCGTCGCCGGTGCCGCCCGGGGTGCCCCCCGGGACGCCGCCCGGAACACCGCCCGGGACGCCACCGGGCACGCCGCCCTCGACGCCGCCCTCGACGCCTTCGTCGGATGCCACCTCCTCGACCGGCTCGGCCTTGGGCAGCTCCTGCGGCACTTCGACCGGCTGCACCGGTTCCTTGGGGATGACGACGGTGGGCTTCGGCGTCTCCGGCGTCGCGGGCTTGGGTGCGGGCGGCGGCGGCGGGGGAGGCGGAGGAGGCGGCGGCGCCGCGGCGCTGATGAACACCACCTGGATCGGCGGCTCCTCCACCGGCGGGATGTTCCAGTACTGCGCCACCAGCACGCTGGTGAAGATGATGGCGTGCACCGCCACGACCACAGGGATGATGAGCAGCCGCCTGGGGGACTGCTTCTGCTTCTGCGAGGCGATCAGGGAGTTCTCGAACATGGCGTCGCTCCTGAGGGGTCGCCGGTCAACCCCCCTGCTACCCCTGCGCTGCCGCTGTCGGCGACGGACTCGGCGTCGGGCTCGCCTTCGCCTGCCGGCGAAGCTCGATGGCACGGTTGCGATACCCGTCGGCGATCTTGATGTAGTCCTGCTGCTTGAAGGGGTCGATCTCGACCTTCACCTTCTCGCGCCACAGCAGGTTGATGTAGGAGAGGGTCTCGATGGAGGGTTTGTTGCCTTGCAGCTGGAGCGCCTTCTCCAGCGCCTTGATGCCCATGTCGATGATCTGCCGGTGCTTCTCGACGTCCGCCGGCGGGTTGCGGTACGACTTGCTCCAGGCGGTGACGCCGATGGCGTGGTAGATCTGCGGATCGGTGGTGTGCGCCGCGTCGGCCTTGGCCATCGCCCGCTCGAGCAGGCCCGCCTCGGCCATGGCGGCGATCAGCGAGTTCTGGTAGTTCATGTCCCCGGGATGGTTGGCCGCATCCTCTTCGAGCAGGGTGATCGCCTCTTCCTGGCGACCGGAGCCCATGAGGATGCTGGTCAGGTACTCCCGTACCTTTTGATCCGCGGGATAGGCGGAAAGATACTTGCGGAAGGCGTCGACCGCCGTCTCGCCGTACTCTTTGTTCTGCGCCGACTCGTCCCCGGGGCGGTAGAGCGCCAGCGCCGAGAAGCCGACCGAGCGCCACACCCCGGTGGCGGTGGGGTCCTTCTCGACGCACTCCTTGAACTCGTGGAGAGCCGTCTCGAAGGACTCGTCTTTGTAGTAATTGTTGGCGCGGTGGCAGTGCTCGCGGGCGGCGAACTTGTCGCAGCCGCCGAGAGCGAGAGAGGCGAGGGACACGATCCCGAGAAGCGTGGTGGCGGCGGTCCTGTGCATCAGCCTCGATCGGTCGTTCAGGACGTTCAGAAGGAGGTCGTTTAGGACGGCGCCCCTTCGGGCCGCGCCGGGCACATGACTCTATCGGTTCCGACCATCAAGTCAATGGGTTGGGGAGTCAGCGGCGCCGGCCGCCTGCCGCCGCCTTGCGCTCGCCGTTCTTGACCTCGCGCGGTTTGGCGGCCTCGCGCGGCTTGCCGTCGGCCGCACGGGGCGTTGCCGGCGCCCCGCGATCGCGGCGCCGCTGCACCATGTTTTCCCACAGCAGCGCGAACGAAGCCGCCACGAACACCGACGAATAGGTGCCGACGATGACGCCCACCGTCATCACGAACGAGAATCCGCGCAGCACCTCGCCGCCGAGGAAGAGCAGCGCCAGGCAGGCGAGGAATACCGAGCTGGCGGTCAGGATGGTGCGCGACAGCGTCATGTTGACGGCGTCGTTGAGCAGCTTCTCGAAGGGCATCCGCTTGGACTTGCGCAGCATCTCGCGCACGCGGTCGAAGACCACCACGCTGTCGTTGACCGAGTAGCCGACGAGGGTGAGGAAGGCGGCGATGGTGGTGAGGTTGAACTCGAAGCCGAAGAGCGCGTAGAGGCCGAGGGTGACCAGCACGTCGTGGATGAGCGCGATCACCGCGCCGATGCCGAAGCGCAGCTCGAAGCGGATCCAGATGTAGACCAGCATGGCGAGCATCGACATGACGACGGCGAGGATGCCGCGCTGGCGCAGCTCGGCGCCGACGGTGGGACCCACCACCTCGCGCGAGAGCACCGCGAAGTTGCCGACGTAGGAGCGCCCCTGGAGCGCCTGCAACACCTCCGGCGTCATCCCCTTGACGCCCGCGAGCTGCTGGAAGTCGCGCACCACGCCGACCTGCCGGCGGACGCCGAGGACGCTCTGCGCCACCTCGGTGTAGGCCTCGCGCGCAGTGGTGACGTCGGCCGCCTTGAGCTGCAGCGGGTCGGCCTCGAAGAGCAGTGCCGCGAGCCCCTCGGCACCGCCCTTGTTGACGTCGAACGCCGGGTGGTTGCCGGGATTGTAGATGCGGTCGAGGGCGCCGATGATCTCCTGCTCCTGCCCCTCTTCGCCCTTGCCGTGCAGGCGAGTGCGGATCATGAACTGGTCGGGGTTCTCGGCGCCGTAGCCCTGGATGCTGGCGTCGCCGAGGCCGGCCTGGGCGAGCGACTTGCGCAGGTCGTCGGCGGTGGGGGGCTTGAGGAACTGCACCACCACCTGGGTGCCGCCCGCGAAGTCGATGCCGACGTTGAGGCCCTTGTGGAAGACCACCACCGCGAGCCCGAGCACCGAGAGCAGCGTCGAGACGACCGCCCAGTGCTTGCGGTACTTGAGGAAGTCGTAGTTGGCGTTCTGGAAGAACCGCATGAGCTGCTCCTGTAACTCAGCCGATGGAGATCGACTCGACCCGCTTGCGCAGCGACAGCTCGAGGTCGAACAGCCAGTGGCTGACGAACACCGCGGTGAACAGCGACGCCAACAGACCGATCACCAGCGTCACCGCGAAGCCGCGTACCGGCCCGCTGCCGAACTGGTAGAGGAAGGCGGCCGCGATCAGCGTCGTCATGTGGGTGTCGATGACCGAGGCGAAGGCGCGCTTGAAGCCTTCCTCGATGGAAGTGCGCGGCGTTCGCCCCGCCCGCAGCTCCTCGCGGATGCGCTCGAAGATGAGCACGTTGGCGTCCACCGCCATGCCCATGGTGAGCACCACGCCGGCGATGCCGGGAAGGGTCAGCGTCGCCCCGGCGTAAGCGAGGCCGCCGAAGATGATCGCCACGTTGAGCACCAGGGCGGCGATGGCGTTGATGCCGGAGAGGTGGTAGACGACCACCATCATCAGCACCACCAGCACGGCGCCGACGACGCCGGCGCGGATGCCGTCCTTGATCGAGTCGGCGCCCAGCGAGGGACCGACGGTGCGCTCCTCGAGCGTCTCGATGCCGGCCGGCAGCGCGCCGCTGTTGAGCACGGTCGAGAGGTCGGTGACCTCCTCCTGGGTGAACTGGCCGCGGATGATGCCCTGGTCGGTGATGCGGGTCTCGATGCGCGGCGCCGACACCACCCGGTGGTCGAGCACGATGGCGAGGCCCTTGCCCTTGTTCGCCTGGGTCAGCTCGCCGAAGCGCTGCCCCGCCTCGTGGGTGAAGGTGAACTCGACGATGGGGTCGTTGAACTGGCCGAGGCCGGGGCGGGCGCTCTTGAGGTCGCGGCCGGTCACCCGCGCCACCTTCTGCACGACGTAGAACTGGGTGCCGATGCTCTTGCCGCTCACCTCGTCCTTGACCGAGCCTTCGAGCAGCTCGAGGTTGGGAGGCAGCGTGCCGTTGTAGGCGGCGAGGACCTCGGTCGAGGTGCTCGCCGGCCCCCCCTCGACGATGCGGAACTCGAGGAAGGCGGTGGTCTTGAGGAGGCCCTTGATGCGCTCGGGGTCGTCGACGCCGGGCAGCTGCACCAGGATGCGGTCGCCGGTCATGCCCTGGCGCTGGATCAAGGGCTCGGCCACGCCGAAGGCGTTGATGCGGTTGTCGATCGTCTTCAGCGCCTGGTTGACCGCGAGGTCCGAGAGGCGCCGCCTCTCATCCTCCTTGAGGCGGAAGACGACGCGGTTCCCGGTCGCCTCGGGCTGCCACTCCCCGAACTCGGCGCGGGCGACGTCGAGGATCTTCTGGCGCGCGCCCGCCGGCACGTCGACGGCGAAAGCGCTGGCCGACAGCGGCTGCATTGGCAGCGCCGGTCCACCCGACGACTGCGACTCCTGCGACAGCCGCTCGGCGACCTTGTCGCGCTCGGCGCGCAGCGCGTCGTCGACCTTCACCCGCAGCACCAGGTGGATGCCGCCGCGCAGGTCGAGGCCGAGCTTGATCTTCTTCTCCGGCGGCCAGAAGGCGACCACCACGAGGACCGTCACTGCCAGGATGAGGAGGCCGCGGTAGAGCAGGCTCTTGTTCATGAATTGGTTCCCCGATCTTCCACCTGCGCGATCGCCGACTTCGAGACCTTGACCTTCACCTGATCGGCGATCTTGACCAGCACCACCGCGCCCTCGACGCCCGCCACCTCGCCGTGGAGGCCGCCGTTGGTGATCACCTTGTCCCCCTTCTGCAGCTTGTCGACCAGTTGCCCAAGCTCCTTCTGCCGCTTGCGCATGGGCGCCACGATGAGGAAGTAGAAGACCACCAGGATGAGCAGCATGGGCACGAACGAGATCCAGCTCGCCGCCGGGCCTTGGGCGCCTGCCTGCGCCAGGATGAAGAAGAGAGTCGACATGCTGGTTAGATAGCTCCGCTGTCAGCGGACCTTAGCCGGTTCGCTCCGGATCGCCGCCGAAAGCCTGTCGGATTGGGACTGCAGTCCGGGCTCGAGGACCTTTAGATGGACCAGCGAGACACCAGCTCCGTCAGTGTCCCGGACGCGATACTCTCCCGTACCTCCCTCATGAAGTCAAGGTAAAACCATAGGTTGTGCAGGGTGGCGAGCACCTGGCCGGTGAGCGCATCCCAGCGCAGCAAGTGGTGCAGAAATGCGCGCGAGACCTGCGCGCAGGTGGGGCAGCCGCAGCCCTCTTCCACCGGCCGCGGATCGGTGCGGAAGGCGGCGCCCTTGAGCTTGAGCGCGCCGCCGCGGGTGAAGAGCACGCCGTGGCGCGCGTTGCGCGCCGGGAGCACGCAGTCGAAGAGGTCGATGCCGCAGGCGACGGCGTGGATGATGTCGTGCGGATAGCCGACGCCCATCAGGTAGCGCGGCCGCTCGGCGGGAAGGACAGGGGTCGTCCACTCGACGGCGGCGCGGCGCTCGGCGGCGGGCTCGCCGACGCTGACGCCGCCGATGGCGTAGCCGTCGAAGGCGAGGGCGGCGAGCTCCCGCGCCGAGCTCTCGCGCAGGTCGAGGAAGGAGCTCCCCTGCACGATGGCGAAGAGACCGCCGGGCCCAGGCTGCCGCGCCCACTCCTCGCGGGCGCGCACCGCCCAGCGGTTGGTGCGGGCGAGGCTCGCCGCGGCCGCCTCGTGCGTCACCGGCCACGGCGGGCACTCGTCGAGCACCATGGCGACGTCGACGCCGAGCCGGCGCTGCAGGTCGACGACGTCCTCCGGTCCGAGGCGCATGGCGGCGCCGTCGAGGTGGCTGCGGAAGGTGACGCCGCTCTCGTCGAGCTGCCGCAGGTGACCGAGGCTGAACACCTGGAAGCCGCCCGAGTCGGTGAGGATCGGCCCCGACCAGCCACTCCACGCATGCAGGCCGCCGAGCTCCTCGATGAGGTCGACGCCCGGACGCAGCGCCAGGTGGTAGAGGTTGGCGAGCATCACCTCGGCGCCGAGCGCGCGCAGCTGCGCGGGCGGCACTCCCTTCACCGCGCCGAGCGTGCCCACCGGCATGAAGGCGGGCGTGCGCACCTCGCCGTGCGGCGTCGCCAGAACGCCGGTGCGCGCGGCGCCGTCGGTGCCCGTGATGGCGAACTCGAGCGGCATCGGATTTCTTGACAGCCCCCTACCCCGATGCTACTTTCCGCGGCCCTGAAGGGAGGCCCTTGCGGAGGCCGGAGTTGGGCAAGAAATAC
>DATNCU010000048.1:0-2565 GCA_035607145.1 Thermoanaerobaculia bacterium | reverse complement strand
CCGCCGAACGCCACTTCGGGCAGCGGGCTGTCGATGGTGAAGGCATGGTTGCCGATCGCCGTGCCGCCGAACTTGGTGGGGTTAAGCGCGGCGGCGATCGCACCCTCGACCAAGTCGTCGACGAACCCCGGTACGGCGTCGCCGAGATCGATGTGGAGGGACCAGTGCACGGTCGTGCGTAGGAGCTTGGTGATGGTGGGGGTAAGGGAGAAGTCGCAAGCGAGCGTGCCGTCGACGTCGCCGGCAAACGGGTCGGGTACCTGCGCTTTGCCGGCGTAGTCGATGTCGACGTGGGGCGTCGTGCCCGCCGGCCGCCAGTGCGCCTCGAGGTTGAGCGAGGTGATCCGCGCCCCCAGGTTGACCGGCACTCGCGAAATGGCGAGGCGCTCCACCGCCCGGCCGTCGAGGAACATCCCCCATTCCTGGCCCGGGAACAGCTGGTCGACGGCACTGCCCGCGGGCTCGAACCGGATGGAGACGACGCCGGCGACTAGCTCGACCCGCGAGGAGCTCGGTGCGGACATCCCCAGCCGCTGCAGCGTCGTCGTGAGGTCCGCCGCCGCCGGCGATCCCACGGCCTGGCGAATGGTTTCCTTCGCCGCCGCCGCGTCGGCGCCCAACACCCCAGCGAGCGCGCCGAGCTCGACGTCGACGCAGCGCAGCGACACCAAGGCGCCGGTGACCGCGAGCTCGAGCACCACGACCACCGTGCCGGTGGGCGCCGTCGCTCCGGCCGGCACCGCGTTGGGCGCGGCAAGAACGGCGGCTCGGCTCACCACGTACAGCTCGACGGGAACGCGGAGGCGGACCGTCGCGTTCGCCGCGACCACCTCGATGGGCCCGGCCACGTCGGCACGATCGAGGTAGCCCGCCGGGAAGGGGGCGAAGCAGGTCTCCCAGAGGCGCGCCTGCACCGCTCGAGCAGCGATCGCAGCCATCGTCGAGGCACGGATTTGGAGCTCGATGCTCATGGAGAGTCTCCGGCTGAGCGGAGCGAAACCGGCATGGCTCGCACCGACACTCCGGACTTCGATGGCAGGCGTGGTTTTCTGACAGCAGCGTCGAAACCGCCAGGGCGCTGGTCCCACAGCGCCACGGCCTTATAGTGGAGCGCACTGCAGCCGATGCGGATGCGACCTGGGTTGCCGGTGGCACTTCGGCGCTTACCTCCGCCGTTGCAGTTGCCAATGGAGGGACCGGTGATGCGGCGAGCGGCGAGCGAAACCAAGCGCCTGGGTGTGACGGTCGGCCTCGGGCTACTCCTCTGCTGCCTGTCTCTAGCGCCGCCGGCGCACGCCGCCGACCACAACGATCCCAACGCCGTCAACTCGATCTTCGCCGACGTCCAGGTGAGCGCGGCGGACCTCTACGACCTCTTCGGCTTCCCGAGCGACGACCGCGCCGGCGGCGAGAAGGTGGTGCTCGCGCTCACCTTCGCCTCGGTGCCCCAGGCCGGCGTTCTCGACCCGGACCTGCTCTACCGCGTGCGCGTCACCACCGCCCCGCGCCTCGCGCCCGAGCTCAAGCAGGAGCAGAGCTTCGCCGCCTTCGAGCGCTGGCTCGAGGCGGTGCACAAGCGCTACGTGCGGCTGGAGGCGCCTGAAGTGCGCGTGCGGGTGGCAGGCGCCGGCAAGGTGAAGGTCGACTTCATCGGTTTCGCGTCCGGCCAGTTCGGCGAGACGATCGACGTGAACCGCGTGGTCGAGATGGCGACGCCTGACGGCCAGAAGATCAAGGTCTTCGTCGGCGGCCGCGACGACGCCTTCTTCAACGACCTGCCGGGCTTCTTCCGCTCGATCAACTACGCGCCGCAGTTCTACCACGTGCCGCTCACGGCTCCCGTCGGCCTGCGCGAGCTGCCGATCCCGAAGACGCTGCTCGAGCTCGAGGGCAACTCGCTCTTCAACTACGACCCCGCCAACCCGCAGCACGGCTCGGGCGTCAAGACCGACCTGCCGCCCGGCCCCTACGAGTGGAAGGGCAACGCCTACAAGCGGGACGCCAACGGCAACTACCGCTTCGTCTACAGCGGCAGGGACGCCCAGGCGGGGCGCAACATCAACGCCATCGTTCTCGAGATCCCGCTCGCCTTCCTCACCAAGCAGCCGCAGACGAACCGCATCGTCAACGCCTGGGGCGAGAGCTGGGTGACCAAGGCGTCGGGCAAGGCGCCGGCGATCCCCGACGGCGGCGCCGCTGGCGGGCGGCCGTGGTGGGCGCTGCTGCTGCCGGCGCTGCTCTGGATCCTCGGCCTCTGGCTGGTGCTGCGCAACCCGCCGCGCACGCGGCCGCGGCGGCTCGGCTTCGCCAGCCTCGCCCTCGGCGTCGTCGCCGCGGCGGCGTTCATGATCGTCTTCCGCTCCTCGACGATGATGGGCATCGACGGCGAGCTGGCGCAGTACAAGCTCGTCGACACCGACGGCCTGCCGTTCGCCGACGCCGCGTTGAGCGAGAGGAGGGACGCCAACCAGCTCGGCGCCAACAACATCCGCCTGGGGCTCGACTTCGTGAAGCGTTTCGGCCACCTCGGCTGGGGCTTCGGGCCGTCGATCAGCACGCTCGGCC